>JABCPR020000001.1 GCA_013332965.2 Candidatus Saccharimonadota bacterium
AATCCGCATGACTCTTGCCTTGCGTGAAATTTCCAACTCCGCCTTCACAGCTTCAATTTTAATGAATCTTATTTCCGTTGTCTCGGGCTGCGTGATTATCTTTCAACCAATCACTTCTACTGCGGTTGCTATCATGATCGTCGGTATTATGTTAGTGGTCTATGGTGTGTCTGATCTAATTAATGTCTTCATCTTGAAGAAGCATGTTAAAGATTTTGCAAAAAATATGAAGGCTGCCAAGCGATATCTTACCGAGGATATCAAAGAAGCTGAAATTGTTGAAGATAAGAAGAAAAAATAAAAAATATTGCCAAAACCGGAAAATGGCGGTATAATACAAAAGACTTCTGGGTCGGTAGCTCAGTTGGTTAGAGCACGGGCCTTTTAAGCCCGGTGTCGAGGGTTCGAGCCCCTCCCGACTCACCAGAATTTGAAAAAAACACAGCCGCGAGGCTGTTTTTTGTACTAAATTCCGCTTATCCTATCGAAAAACCGCAAAATATGCTATGATAAATCAAATTTAATATTAATATTCTTATCACAAACTGAAATTTAAGTTGATATTTTGTGGTAATAAAAGGGCGAATCTATGGAGAATAAGGAACAAATTCGCAACGTTGCGATTATTGCGCACGTTGATCACGGTAAAACAACACTAGTTGATGCTTTACTAAAACAATCAAACACCTTCCGCGATAATCAGGCGGAAATGAACCAGACCCTCATTATGGACTCTGGCGATCAGGAACACGAGCGCGGTATTACTATTACCGCTAAGCAGACTTCCGTGCACTATAATGGCTATAAAATCAATATTATTGATACCCCAGGCCACGCCGATTTTTCTGGTGAAGTCGAACGTACCCTCAATATGGCGGACGGCGTGCTTCTTATAGTTGATGCTCAGGAGGGTCCAATGCCACAGACTAAATTCGTTCTAAAAAAGGCGCTCGATCTCAAATTAAAGCCAGTTGTTATCATTAATAAAATTGATAAACCAGCTGCTCGCATTGAGGAAGTTAAGGACGAGATTTCTGATCTCTTCTTGGAGCTTGCAACAGATGAGTCTCAGCTTAACTACCCAATCTATTACGCCGTTGCTCGTGATGGTAAAGCTGGAAAAACTACCGATCTTGATGATAATCTCCATGTCATCTTCGACTCCATTATCAATGATATGCCATCTCCAAAAATCGATGACGACGAGAGCAAAGGCTTGCAACTTCTTGTTGCCTCTCTTGCTGCCGATAATTATCTCGGTAAATACGCCATCGGTAAAATTCATCGCGGCAAAATCAAACACGGTCAGTCCGTCAAAGTGATGAAGACTACCTTTGAAAATGGTGAACCAAAAGTCACTTCTGAAAATGCTAAAATTGACCGCCTCTATGTCTATCGTGGTCTTGGTAAGGAAGAGGTTCAGGAGGCCTTTGCCGGCGACATCGTTGCTGTAACTGGTATTGCGGATGCCAATATTGGAGATACTATTGCTACTGGCGACAACCCAGAAGCTCTCCCAACCATCGAGCTTGAACCACCAACCCTCAGTATTTATATCGGCCCTAATACTAGCCCACTCAAGGGTAAGGAAGGTGAATTTACCACCTCCAGGCAAATTTCCGACCGTCTCCACAAAGAACTTGAGACCAATATTGCGCTTAAAATTGCTCAGGACGGTCTTGGCTATAAGGTCTCCGGGCGCGGCGAGTTGCACCTTTCAGTTTTGATTGAAACTATGCGTCGTGAAGGTTACGAACTCGAAGCTGGTCGTCCAGAAGTAGTCTATAAAGAAATTGATGGTAAAAAATGTGAACCATTTGAAGATCTTACGATCGAAGTCTCTCCAGAATACGTGGGCGCTGTTTCTCAGGAATTAGGAATTCGCAAAGCAGAATTAATCAGCCAGGAGCTTACTTCTACTGGTGCCACTCGCTTCACTTATGAAATCTCCACCGCCGCCCTGATTGGCCTTCGCAACCAGTTGATGACCGCCACAAAAGGTACCGTCTTGATGTCTTCCATTCCAAAAGGCTACCGTGAGATTGAAAGTAAATATAAGCCAGAACGTAATGGTGTGTTAATTTCTTTTGAATCTGGCACTTCCACTGCCTACGCACTCGATATGGCACAGGCTTGTGGTATTCTCTTTATCCCTCCACAGGTCCCAGTCTATCAGGGAATGATCGTTGGTCTTTCCAATAAAAAAGACGATATCGATCTCAATGTCTGTCGTGAAAAACAACTCACCAACATGCGCACTCACGCATCCGACGGTGCAATCCAGCTTACCCCATATACCAACCTCAGTCTCGAACAGTGTCTTGACTTTCTTCTTGATGACGAACTTCTTGAAGTCACCCCAAAGAGCCTTCGCCTAAGGAAGCGTCAGCTTGACCCAATTAAGCGAAAACGCGAAGCTAAATCTAACTAGGAAAAACCGTGGTGGAACAGGCATATCTTATTGATTCACACTGTCATCTACATGATCAAGACTTTTTTGCGCCAGAAAAGCAGTCCGAGCTTCTCAAGAAAGCTGTCGAAAATCAGGTGCAGAAAATTGTCTGTATCGGCACTGACCACCAGGATTCCTTAAACGCCGCAGAGTTTGTATTGCAAAATCCAAGCTACCAGCTTTTCTGGTCCTATGGCATCCATCCATCCGAATGTGAAAAAGCAAGGCCAGTCGTAGATTTTTCAAAGCTAGAAAAACCACCAATTGCCATTGGTGAAGTCGGTCTGGATTATCATTACGGACGGGATGCGCGCGACGCTCAAATTAAATTGCTCGAAGAAATGCTCGATCTCGCAAACCGCTCTCATCTTCCACTAATTTTCCATGTGCGCGAAGCCTTTGATGATTTCTTTGCTATTTTAGATAACTTCAGCAACCAGGAAATTCGTGGCGTAGTTCACTCGTTTACCGATAATAAAAAGAATTTAAAAAAGTCTCTCGACCGCGGTTTTTATATTGGCGTGAATGGTATCGCAACTTATTCCACCCTTCCGATGCCACCACTAGACCGTATTCTACTCGAAACTGATGCCCCATTTTTAGCACCGGTTCCATTCCGTGGCGAAACTAATGACCCTAGTCATATTAAAGACATTGCAAACTGGCTAGCGGAAAAAATGAATCTTCCTCAAGCTGAAATTGCCAAAATCACTTCAGCTAACACGGAGGCCTTGTTCGGTATCTAAATATTTAGGAAGATAAATTTAAAAAATGGAAAACATTATGGAATTAGGCTTAGAAAATACTCCCAAACAGGTAAAACAGATTTATCTTGATTATGCTGCCGCCACCCCAGTCGATGCGCGGGTGCTTTCCGCTATGCAACCTTATTTTACGGAAAAGTTCTATAATCCTTCCGCCTCCTATCTTCCAGCCAAACATATTAGGGAAGAATATGAGGCGAGAAAAGCCGTCCTAGCTAATTCCATCGGTGCCAAATCTCCAGATTTAGTCATTACTGCCGGCGCCACAGAATCAATTAATCTTGCCTTCACGGTCTTGCGAAATTATCAAATCGCCCATTGTCTAATTCTTGAAACCGAGCATGCAGCTGTGCGTGAATCTGCCAAAAATCTCTCAAGTGACTACGACGAAATAAAAGTTGATCATTCTGGTCTGATTGATCTAGAAGATCTTAAATCAAAAATCAAAGATAACACGGTCCTGGTCTCCGTTGCGCTAGCTAATAATGAACTTGGCACCATTCAGCCACTCTCGGACATTAGCCGCATTTTGCAAGAGGTTCGCGACCAGCGTCTAAAAACTAAAAATCTCACCCCGATCTATCTTCACTCCGATGCCTCTCAGGCAATGAACTTAATTGATCTCTCTGTTGCTAGACTTGGTGTTGATCTGTTAACGATCAATGCCGCAAAGGTTTATGGACCAAAGGGAATTGGGGCACTTTACGTTGCGCGCGGGATTAAACTCTCTCCTATCACTTTTGGTGGTGGGCAAGAAATGGGGCTACGTTCCGGTACTGAGAATGTACCCAATCTCGTTGGCTTCTCCGTCGCCAGTGAACTCGCAAAAAAGCATCTCATAAGTAGTCGTAAACAGTATCAAGCCTTAGCTAAAACTTTTCGTGAAATTATCGAGCAAAAATCCAAAATTGCTCCACTCTGGCTGGGGAATCCGAAACACCAACTGGCAAACTTCATTCCGGTCTGCTTTGATGGGCTTGATGCTGAGCGTTTAATTTTTAAATTAGAGGACCGCGGCATTTATGTTTCCACCGGTGCCGCCTGTGCAGCCTCAAAGGGGCAAAAATCTCACGTTCTTTCAGCTATTGGGTTGTCGGATTCAGAAATCGCTGGTTCTCTCCGCATTACTCTCGGTAAAGATACTATCCTCGACGATATCAAAACGGCCGCCAATAATCTTGCTGAAGTAGTCAACCAGGAAGCAAGACGTCTGAAGCTAATAGATTAAAAGTGAAAACTTGAAAACCTAAAAATGGATAAAAATTAAGAAAGGAAAGCATGCAGGAATATACCGAAGCCGAAAAACAGGAGAATGCCAAAAAGACGGTCTTTGTTGGTATGTCTGGCGGTGTCGATTCCTCTGTTTCGGCCCTTCTTCTCAAAAATGCTGGCTTCAATGTGGTTGGGGTTTATATGAAAAACTGGTCGCGCAACCTTCCCGGCATGAAATGTCCGTGGGCGGAGGATTTAGCTGATGCTAAGCGGGTAGCCACTAAGCTTGATCTCGACTTCCGGATCTTTGATTTTGAGGAAGAATACCACCAAAAAGTTGTAGACTATATGCTTTCTGAATTTAAAAAAGGTAACACTCCAAATCCTGACATTATGTGTAACCAGGAGATCAAGTTCAAATTGTTCTATGAGGTTGCCAAGGAACAGGGAGCCGACCTTATTGCCACTGGACATTATGCTCGCACTGATTCAAAAAATCTCTTGAAGGCGGTTGATGAAAATAAAGATCAGACCTACTTTCTTTATCGCATCTCTGAAGACGCGGTGCAACATACTATCTTTCCATTAGGAAATTTTCTTAAACCAGATGTAAAAAAAATGGCTGCCGCGGCCGCCCTAGATAATGCTTATAAAAAAGAATCGATGGGAGTCTGTTTTGTTGGTGAAGTGGGGATTCGTGACTTTCTCAAAGAATATTTTGAGGTTAATCCTGGCGAAATCGTAGACCGTGAAACACAGGAGGTGGTTGGTACTCACGAGGGAGCGATCTTCTATACGATTGGACAGAGACATGGTCTAAGTCTTAGCGGCGGTTTGCCATATTATATTGTCGATAAAGATATGGACAAGAATATTGTCTATGTTTCGCGTAATATCAATAATCCGGACCTCTGGACTAAAGAACTAAAACTTAAAGATGTATTTTTGCGTCCACTTTTTGATCAGTCGGGGAAGATAATTAATCTACCAAGTCATGTCGATGTGCGTATTCGTCATCGCGCCAGTCTGCAAACTGCCCTACCAAAAATTGACCATACAACTAAAACTGCTACCCTCGTCTTTGACACTGAATTCAAGCGTCCCGCCGCCGGTCAATCTGCCGTATTTTATGTTGGCGACGCCTGTGTAGGCGGTGGAATTATTGGATAATTCCGTCAGAAAAAGTCGCTAACGTAAAAACCACAAGGTAAAACTACGAAGTTAAAGTAAAAGTTAAAGTAAAAGTTAAAGTAAAAGTAAAAGTTAAGGTAAAAACCTACCTTTTGAAGCAGGTTCCACCTTTGTGGATTTCAAAATCGTGGGTAAAATCTTCGATAAAACGCATTACTCCCACCTTTTCGATTTTTTCATCAATCCCCTCAACTACATAATCCGAACCATCCTGACGCTTGGCAGAAATCGCCGTGTCACTAGTCGGGTCAAATTTTAAGGTAATTGTACCCTCTCCATTTTTACAGATTAAGCTAATCGAACCATCACCAGTGATGGCCTTTTTTAACATCAGAATCGCAATTATGCCGAGTACTCCAATTATAAATAGGGTTATTAATTTTCTCATTTTTCTCCTTTGACTTATGGATATTTATAATTGTGAAGACTCGCCAGTCGCTATAAACTAATCCCAACATACCATACAATTATGGTTATGTCTACATTGTCGCGACACTCCTTCTCGCTCCACTCTCTACTCTCTTGAATTCCAGAAAGTTCTCCCCTCGCGTGGTATAATATTTGCTATGAATGCAAGTGAAATCCGTCAAAAATTTCTTGAATATCAGCAAAAACTCGGCCACCAGGTAATTGCTCCGGCCAGGTTAGTGCTGGAAAATGACCCTACCACCCTGTTTACGGGTTCTGGTATGCAGCCGCTTTTGCCTTTCTTACTTGGCGAGCCACACCCAGCTGGCAAACGACTTTCAGATTCTCAACCATGCTTGCGTCTGCAGGATATCGAAGATGTTGGCGACCCAAGACACACCACGGTTTTTGAAATGCTTGGTAACTGGTCGCTTGGTGATTACTTCAAGCAGCAGCAAATTCCGGCCTTCTTCAAATTTTTGACTGAAGTAGTTGGACTTGATCCACATAATATTTATGTCACTTGCTTTATTGGTAGTGAAAAATATGGTATTCCAAAAGACACGGAAGCGGCTGAAATTTGGCAGCAAGTTTTCAAAGAGGTCGGTGTCGATGCTAAAATTGCCGAAATCGGTAGCGCAGAAAATGGAGCAGAGCGTGGAATTTTTGACGGTGAACATATTTTCTTCTATGACGACCATGAAAACTGGTGGAGCCGTGGCGGTGGTGTAGAAACTACCCCAATTGGTGATCCGTGTGGTCCAGATTCTGAAGTCTTCTATGATTTTGGTGAAGATAAACAGGATGTTGCAAAGTATGGCAAATCCCATCCAGCCTCTGACGGTGCACGCTTCATGGAAATCGGCAATCAGGTCTTTATGCAATATAAGCGTAATGAAGATGGTAGCTTCTCTGAACTTAAGCACAAGAATATTGACTTTGGCGGCGGACTTGAACGTATCGCGGCGGCTGCCATTGATTCCTTCGATGTTTTTGAAACCTCGCTCTTACGTCCCCTAATCAAAAAACTTGAAGAAATTTCTGGCAAAACCTACAGAGAAAATACGTCTGATATGCGTATTATCGCCGACCATTTACGCGGCGCTTATCTCTTGGCTGCCCAGGGGCTTACGCCAAGCAATCGTAAACAAGGTTACGCTATGCGTCGCCTGATTCGTCGTGCCATTCTTAAAGCTCTCAATCTTGGTATTGAGCAGGATTTTCTTGCCCAGATGATCCCGTTAATTGAAGCAAATTATGCTGACCTCTCTGATGAAATTCTTGACAACAGAAAAGATGCGCTCGCTGTTCTTATCCGTGAAGAGCAGGCCTTCCGTAGAACTTTAAATCGCGGACTTAAAGAACTCAACAAGATGAAAGTTTCTGGTCTCTCTGGCAAGGAGCTATTTATGCTGCAGGATACCTATGGTTTTCCACTTGAATTATCCGTAGAGGAAGCTCAGCGAGAAAATATTCAACTTAGCGAGAACTGGCAGGCAGAATTTGAGCAGTGTCTTGCCGAGCAGCGTGCACGCTCTAAGCCTGCTTCCGAAGGTATGTTTAAAGGCGGCCTCGAGGATCATAGTGAAATGTCTACCAAATATCACACCGCAACACATCTACTCCTTGCTGCTTTGCAGAAGCTCATCGATAAAAATATTGGCCAGTCTGGTTCCAATATTACCTCTGAACGTCTACGTTTTGATTTTAATCTTGACCGCAAGCTAACTCCAGAGGAAATTAAATCCCTTGAAGATCAGGTTAATCTCTGGATTTCAGAAGATCATCCAGTGGTATTCGCTGAATATGATAAGGAATACGCAAAAAATACCCTAAAAGCTCACGGTCAGTTCTGGGAAAAATATCCAGAAAAAGTCAAAGTCTATACAATCGGTAATTTCAATCAGCCAGTCTCGCGTGAAATCTGTGGCGGCCCACACGTTGAGCATACCGGTTTGCTCGGTAAATTCAAAATCAAGAAAGAAGAATCTTCCGCCGCTGGCATTCGCCGCATCAAGGCTGTCTTAGAATAAATAATTAAAACTGAAGTGGAGGCATATGGAACGACTAATTGAATATCTCATTCCTGAAAATTATCAACTTGAACTACGCGTTAATAAACAAACTGAAGAAGTCCAAGGACATGTAGTTATAAAAGGGCAGGCGGTCAAACCAAATCTCAAATTACATGCCAGGGAATTAAAAATCGCGAAGGTTACAATTAACGACCAGCCAGTCGGTTTCCACCTCGATCAGGAAAACCAATTACTTCTGCTTGATTCGGAAAAAATCCTAACTGTAGCTAGTTCCAAAAAATCTGTTTCGGATTCTACTGTTCCAGAGGAGAATAACGCAAAAAACGCAAATTCTAGTCAAATCTCCATAGATAATCCTAGCCAAATCTCCATAGATATTCGCTATAGTTTTAAGCTCAGCCATAGCATGATTGGTATGTATCTTTCGACTTATCAGTATCAAGGAAAAGAAGAGCGTATTGTTTCCACTCAGTTCGAGTCGCATTATGCCAGAATGATGTTTCCGTGTATCGATGAGCCAGAAGCTAAAGCCACTTTTGACGTTAAAGTCATTGATACCGACATTGAAGATACGATCCTTAGTAATATGCCAATAGATACGGAACGAGTTTTAACTTATACCTCTGTTAATGCGGACCTTAACCCTAAAGATGATGCAAACGCCTTAAATCTTAATACAGAGGTTTCGCGTAAAATTGTTATCTTCAAGACCACGCCAAAGATGTCAACTTATCTTTTAGCTATTTGTATCGGTAAATTTAATAAAGTTTCTGGAAAAAATCAGCACGGCGTTGAAGTAACAACCTATGCGGCACTCAATCAACCAAAAGAGCGTCTCGAGTTTTCTAATCAAATCGCCATGGAGTCTCTTGATTTTTATGACCAACTTTTTAGTTTCCCATATCCTCTGCCCAAACTGGACCAGGTTGCTATCCCGGATTTTGATGCTGGTGCTATGGAAAACTGGGGTCTTGTTACCTATCGTGAATCTTGTCTTCTTGCGGATGAAAATACTCCAAAAACCACCAAAGAATATATCGCCACGGTCGTCACTCATGAACTCTCGCACCAGTGGTTTGGTAATCTCGTGACCATGAAATGGTGGGATAATCTTTGGCTTAACGAAAGTTTTGCCAATATGATGCAATTTTATGCAGTTGATCACCTCCGTCCGGATTGGCAGATCTGGCAGGATTATTTTACGGAAGACTGTCTCTATGCCCTGCGACGCGATTCCTTGAAAAACGTTCAGGCAGTTCAGCAGCCAGTTTCGGATCCCGCGGAGATTGATACGCTTTTTGATGGAGCCATTGTTTACGCAAAGGGCTCACACCTAATGTTTATGTTGATGCGCCTAATGTCTGAGGAACAATTCTTTAAGGGCTTAAAGGACTATTTTAAAAAATATCAATATCAGAATACTACCGGTGACGATCTCTGGGCTTGCTTACAAAAATATGCTGACTTTGACGTAAAAAAGATGATGGATTCCTGGATTTTGCAACCAGGTTTCCCAATGATTAACGGCAAAAAACAGCAACGCTTCCTAGCAGACGGTTCAACCGATGAAACCACTTGGCTTTTACCAAAAATCACCGATGATATGTCTGGCCACTATTTAATCCAGCTTTCCGATGCAGAATTCAAGTCAAAAATCGCTAATTTCAAGAATCTCAGTTTCGAACAAAAGCTCCGACTTCTGATCGATCGCAGCCTAATGATGCGTACCCCATATATTAATACCAGTAGTATTCTCGATCTTCTCCCTGAATTTAAGAATGAGAAGCTAGAATCGATCTGGCAGCTAGTGGTGACTTTGATTGCGAATCTTAAAATTTTCTTCCCACCAGATTCTCCACACTATGCCAAATTTCAGCAATACGTAATGCAATTGGCGGAAAATAATCTCCAAAGGTTGGGGCTTTCTCCAGCAGAGAATGATACGACTGACGATCTTAAACTTCGTCCTCTCATCTTGAACTTTGCTATCTATGCAGATAATTCAGAAATCATGCGTCAGCTGGCTGATCTCTATGATCAGAAGATTGGCATAAAACAAGATTTTTCAATGGTCTCACCAGAACTTGTCGATGTAATTGTGAATGCCAAGTTTAGATTTAGCAGAGAAGAGGGTTTTTCTGAGCTACTCGCGCGATACCAAACTGAGTCTAACCCAAATTATAAATCCATTATCCTTGACACGATCACAGATAGCCGTGAGCAAAAGCACATCGGAAAGCTTATCGCATTACTTGAAAAGCAGGATATCGTGCGCCTGCAAGACCATGTATCTCTCCTGGCTAGCCTCCTATCTAATTTCTGGTCCAAGCGGGCAGCCTTAGACTGGTTCTACGGCCACTGGGACTATATTAAGGAAATCACTGACGGTAAATCAATCGACGATTATATACGCGTTGTTGGAGCTAGGATATCTACCGAAGCTGAGGCTAAAGAATTTAAGGCATTCTGTAAGCAGATAGAAAATGATCCAGCCGTGGCACGCGCGATCAAAATAGCTGAATTTGGCATCGATCTAACCTTGAACTGGAAAGAGCGAGAATCTAGTAATATATATAGTAAATTATCTGAAATTCTGTAACTGAATTCATATATATCTGTAATTAAAATCATATATATTATAGGATTTTAAATATCCTTAAAATTTGGCGTATAAAGTATAAAAAAAATATATAGATAATACATAAATGATGCATAGATAATGCATAGATAATGCCAGGAATTATAAAAAACATTAAAAATCACGACTAACTGGGGTGAATATTTAAAAATCGGTCAAGGAAAACTCGAAAAATCTGAGAAATTTGAAGAAAATTAAAAAATCTTAAAAAATCTTTCAAAAAACCCTTGCAAACTTTCAAAAGCTGTACTACAATACTAAACAAGTTCAGCAAGTCAACAAGTTGACCACTGCCATGAAGAGAAAACTGCGAGGTAATCTCCTTGGAAAAATCCAAGCGAAGATTTCTAAGGGTTATCGAATCGATAATCCGTTCATTGCAGAGTTTCAATTAACAATTTGGACAACGATGAAAATAAAATAGACTTGCATCGTATTTATCCAAATAAATCCCTTCTCGGGCTTAGGAAGATAGATACAGAATTAGTAATTGAACTTCGATTACTAGTTAAGTCAATGCATAAAAAGGTAAATAAGGGCACTAATAGTGGATGCCTTGACAATCAATACCGATGAAGGACGTAGAACTCTGCG
>JABCPR020000002.1 GCA_013332965.2 Candidatus Saccharimonadota bacterium
TCTCCTTAACATCATCAGGCAATTCTTTTATGTTCTTACATGCCCCTAATGTAAACTTTTCAGCAGCTTTTCGCCTCTTGTCATTATCTTCAAGTGCAATATGCACTCCTAAAAGATCTATTGCAATTTTTGCAGAACGTTGCGCAAAAGAGTCCCCCTCACTAAGATTCTCAAAATAATCATTAAATCCTTTTATTTTTTCATTAGACCCATCAGGATTTTTTAACTTATCTTTAGAATTGTCATCAGTATTCTTACTTGAATTTCCAGCCATCATCATTCGCATAAATGAAATTGGACTCATGCCAACACCAGTAACCTCACCAACTTTCTTACCCGGATCAGTATTAGCATTCGTTTTTGCATCCACGCTATCAATATTTACCGGTACATTCTTTTTCGTATCCCCATTGTCTATATTTGCCGAATTATTCTGTTTTGCATTTTTCTGTTGTTCAGCAGCGGTCTTTTTAATCATATTATTGACCATAGAATCAACCTGATCGACAGGAACACCAAGTATCTTAGCGAGTTTTTCCTTTCTCGCCGCCGCCTTCTGTTTTTCCTCCTGGTCGATCTGCACCGCTCTCTCACGAATACGTTCTTCGTCTGGTTTTGACACTAAACTATTCATTTTACGCTGATCAGCAATCAAAGCCTGTCTTTTATCCTCAAGCTTATCTAATTCCTGCTGCTGCGCTTCAGTCAGGCCCCTCAATCCGCCTTCAACGAATTCCTTCCTTTTCTTTGCGATTTCTTCGTCAGTCTTTATGCGTTCATTCTCTAAATTGTCATACCTATCATTTTCAGCCTTAATTTGTTCAGCTGCGATCTTACCATATGTTCCTACGGCAATATCCTTCATTGTCTCATTATTGGTTTCTTCAGCCTTTTGAATGATCGCATCAATAGAAGCCATTTTTGTCTTATATAGGCCTTTATCAATTCTACCCTGATCGTAAAGAGATTGAATCGAGCTACGCATACTATCATATCGTTTTGTATCAATTAACTTCTTGGTAGTTTCTTCTCTAATTGAATCGATCTTCGCCTCTGCAGTAGCCTTTATGCCGATATTTTCACCGATTGCCTTATTAATATTCGCAAGGAAGACCTTTTCTCCATGCTTCCTATCTTCCATGGACTCCTCTGGAGTAGCCTCTTTCGTTGGCACGAAGTCTTCATCCATTCCTTTTGACATCTTCTTGGCTTCATCACCAGACACGCGTACCTTACTCTGATTATTTTTCTCTCGAAAATATTTTTCCTCCTCATCCCGCAAGAAGTCCGCCATTGAACGGGATTCTTTCCCAGCATCTCTACTATCCATCAAGCCCAGTCCGACCATCTGTTTCAAAGCAGCTTCATTCTCTTCACGAATATAATCAAGAATATCCTTACGGTTATTCCTTCCATTATTTCCGAGATCCTTAGCTTCAATCTTTAAGCCTTTCTCTTCCGGCTTCTTCTCCTGATTCCCCTTATTCTCAACCACTGGCGCTGGATTACTCTCTGCAGCATTATTTTTATTACCAATTCTTTCCATTTTTCTATCCCTATCTTACAAGTGTTGTCATATCTTTATTATCTTAAGCCAAGAAACTTTCCCTAAAGTTGATCAGTGCATTTTTTGCAATCGTCTCAGTATCTATTCCAGACTCTCGCACAATACCCTCAATCAATTCCTCACTAGCAGTATTCTCGTCATATGCAGCATTTATTTTATCTAAAAGATAGTCCGGTAGATTCATTAGAATTTCAGTCATCACCGTGTCACTCACTTTTTCCATAAGCTCAGCACGTAGTCGATCAGTCTTATTGATACCTTTCTCATCAATCAACTGATCAACAAAATGCTCGAGCATTGCTTTATCAGATGCGGCAAAACTATTACCAGCGTCTTCCATACTACACCCTTTCAATTTTAAAAATATGACTTTTATGTAACTATACCGCTAATCCTTATAAATGTCCAGATTTCACAAAGTCCAATCGCTATTCTTTCGCTATTCATTTCGCTATTCTTTCCTCAACTGCTCAATCTGCTTCAAAATTTCCATAGTTTTTTCTTCATCACTCTCAACCTGCGTCAGCTGCTCGGTCAGCTCCGAAATCTTCCGCTTTCTTAGCTCTTCCCTATATCGCGCATTCAAATTCATCGTTTCCTTCTTCAGCGCGTCCTCACTCATCCCCGCATATTTTTCATCAAAAATCAAAGACAGTTCCTCAAGTCTTGTTTCATCTTCTGGAATCTCCAGCCCGATTTCCTGTCCCACTGCACCCCCATAAACCAAAATCGCCTGCAAACTATCTTCCAAAGTCCTCAGCGTATTTAGCACCTCACTCCCCTCATCCAAAACTTCACCTTGCCCCTTTGTCACCACAGGTTTCAAGCGCACTGTCTCCACCTGGATCTTTTTCGCCTGCAGGTCCTCAACCGTCACATCTAATTTTCTGGCCACCATTTGTTCATAGTGCTTCTTTTCAACCGGGTCCTCAATGTAAGAAATAATCTTCATTGCCAAATCCGAGTATTCTCTCTTCCCCGGTCCCGTCATTAAATTCAGCTTCGTTTCATATTTTTTCAAAATCCAGTCCACTGCCGGCATTCGGTCATCCACACATTTTTGCCACAATTTCGGATCGATTTTAATCAACTCATCTGGGTCCTTTGCCTGTCCATATCCAGAAATCACCGACAATGAAATGCCGATTTTTCCAGCTAGCATAATTGCTCGTTCTGCTGCTTTGACCCCTGCTTCATCTCCATCATAAGCCAACCGAATATCCGAAGTTAGCCTCGACAAAATCTTCAAATGATTTTCCGTCATCGCAGTTCCAGAAGTTGCCACCGCCTCCTTCACTCCCGCCTGATGCGACGAAATTACATCCATATTCCCCTCAACAATCACCACAAAATTGCTCTTTCGAATCGCTTCTTTTGCCTGCGCCAAACCAAAAATGAATCGCCCCTTGTTAAATAACCTCGTCTCCGGCGTATTCAGATATTTCGGCTCGCCCCTATCGATAATTCTCCCCGTAAATCCAATCACGTCACCACTATTTGCATCCACAAACGGAATCATCATTCTCCCCTTGAATAAATCACCATCAAAACGATTCACGAGACCCGCCTCTTTCAGCTCCGCCAAGGAGTACCCGCGTTTTTCTAAAAACTGCACCAAGCTATTCTTGCTATTTGGCGCATACCCCACACGAAAATCCACAATCGTCGGCCGATTCAACTCACGTTTATAGAATACGTATTCACAAACCGCCTTATTTTTCGCCAAACACACCTGAAAATATTTACAAGCCAGCTCCAAGGCCTCCTTTGCTCGCATTTTTAATCTTGCATTTATTTCGTCACTACGGTCATATTTCTTGAGCTCAACCCCAGCCTGGGCTGCCAATTTTTCTAGCGCCTCCCGAAAACTGATCCCCTCCACCTCCATAATGAAGCTAAAGATATCACCACCCTTATTTGCCGAAAAATCATGCCAAATCCCCTTTTCTGGCGACACCATAAACGACGGCGTTTTATCCACGCCCCAAGGTGAACGCCCCTTCAGCGTCCTACCAGCCCGTTTTAGTTCGATGTATTGTGAGACTACATCTTCAATCGGGAGTCTTGCTCGTATTTCCTCTTTAGCATCCTGCACTAAAGCTCTTCCTCCACTTGTATCTCATTTCTTAAATTATAGCATCTCAAATCTGTTATGCTATAATATTCTCATGGATAAGATGGCTTACTTGCAACAGATCGCAAGCGAAAATAAAAATCATAACAAAACTCCAAATGGTGGTTTTGACTTTCTTAAATATCTCACTCTAAAAAATATTGTAATTTTTGTAGTATCTCTATTTTTCCTTATTGGCGCCAGTACACTTCTCAATGCCAAAAAGACCATAGACACTCGTGACCGCGATTACTTAATTCGCAGCTACTTTATGGCTAAATATCTCAATGAAGAAACTCTGGGTAAATATTCAGATCTTTTAAAATCCTCTGACCTCCGTGCCTATAGTTCGTCCCTAAAAGGTGTTCTTCATGAACTCATGCTCACCGAGAAAAAATCCCTCACTGAGGAATTTGGTATAGAGGATGTTGACTCGCTCTCAGAGGAGCCAATTGCGACTGATGAAAAAGATAAGAATAATAAACTAAATTCTACCCTCGAAACCGCCCGTATCTCAGCCCATCTCGATCGCGTTTTGGCTCGCGAATTTACTTTACAACTAGCCTATCTCATTAACTACCAAACCGAAACCAATCAGCGCACTCAAAAACCGGCCGCAAAATCCGCTACAGAAACAGAAATTAAAAATCTCACTAACCTTAAAGAAAATTTTGAAAATTTTAATATCAAAGCCGTCTAGTCTTCCTTCAGCTCACACAAAAGCTATATTGAGAGAATATAAAATTACACAAAAACCAACCCCCTACTAGGTTATCCCTGCTATACCAGAAAAATTTTATAAGGTATAATAGCCTCATGAAAAATCCAGATTTAAAAAAGCTCAAGAAAAGTATCAAAAAGATGAATCCGATTCTCAAAGAATTTCGCGACTTCATCAACCGTGGCAATGTCATCGACCTCGCTGTTGGTGTCATCATCGGTGGCGCATTCAATAAAATTATCAGCTCCCTCGTCAATGACCTCATTATGCCAGTTGTTGGCATCATCCTCGGTGGTATCGATTTTACCAATCTCGAAATCACCATCCCTAACTTCCTTGGCGGCTCCAGTGCAGCCCACCTTCGCTATGGAAACTTCATCCAAAATGTCGTAGATTTCCTCATCGTTGCCTTCTGTGTCTTTATCTTCATTCGCATTATTAATAAATTCACTGCAAAGAAAGAAGCTGAAGCAGCCACAGAACCAACTACTGATGAGAAAATTCTCACCGTTCTTGAAGAAATCCGCGACCAGCGCAAGAAATAATATTTTAGTTCAAATAAATACAAGAATTAATTTCGATAGCATAATTCTAGGTAAAACTAATTATCAAATAAAAAGCTGCAGTCATCTGCAGTTTTTTAGAACAAATTATTTATTCAAACTAAATTTTTATTCAAGCTCTTTTGAAAGGTTATAACTCAATCTCGCCATATCATAAATTTCATCAAGCGACATTTGTCCAGACATCACCACCTCAATTCCTCCATTTCCAAAATAACGCGATGTCATCACCGATTCATATTGCTCTCTCAATAACCTCAACAAGTTCTTGTCGGTTCTCACTTCAATTGTATTCTTTCTCTGAACTAAAAATACTTTTCCATTCGGCGCTAAAAATAGCTCCCCCTCGTGCTCACCTTTCTTTGACAGAAATTCCTTCTTGTTATATTCTCCAATCCCGGTCAAATCCTCAATTCTAAATTCCATTCTAACCTCGATCCTTCTTCACGTAACCTAAATAATATTTAATTTCTTCAATTGAACCTTCAATATCATCTAAGGCACGGTGATTTTCCCGTTTAGTAAACTTAATTTTTAAAGCATTCTCAAAATAAATCTTCCAAGCAGACACGTCAAACATTCGGTAATGCAACCTTGCATCCAATCTTGGCCACTCCTTCACAATAAATCTCTTGTCCTGGTGAATTGAATTACCTGCAAGATATACTTCCTTACCAAAATTCTTCTCAATAAAATCTAAGATTTTATCTTCCACGACCTCAGCATCTTCCCCTTTCTCATTCTGAGTAACCAATGAATTATACGATTCGGGATTAGCCTCCCAGAATTCCCCCACCATACGCTCCTCGATTAGCTTCTTCGGTACTTTCACAACTGCTGTCATCCGGTCAATTTCATTGAACTGCCAATCTGTGGCAATTGCCGCTATCTCGAGAATCTTATCCTTTTCAGGATCAAGCCCGGTCATTTCTAAATCCACCCAAAGTAATTTAGCTTTTTTCATTTTACCTACATCTTCTCTGGGACTTCAATCCCTAACAGACTAAGCCCATGTGTTAATACTTTTAGATACGCAAGAACGATTTCACCACGTTCAACTTCAAAATCACTCCCCACAACCTGTACATTTTCGTAAAACCTACTAAATTCCTGCGCAATTTCATAAAGATAAGTACAAATCTTGCTAGGAGCCAATTCTTTTACCGCCTCTTCAAGTACTGATTTATACTGCATAACTTTTTTGATCAAACTCTTCTCGAAATCATTCAGGATCCACGAATTTTGAGTAATTTCTTTACTCATTTGTTTTGATTGTGACTCAAAAATCTTTCCGAGTACTTTTTGTGCTCGCACTGCGGCATATTGCAGATAAGGACCAGAATTACCAGTCATAGATACCGACTCATCAACGTCAAATATAATGTCACCACCAACCTTATATTTCAAAAATGCATAACGAATAGCACCGAACAAAATCTTTGGGTCAATTTTTTTTTGTTCAGTCTCACTACTTTCGCCGCGACTACTGTTCACATTTTTTTGTACTTCAAACAGCTCATCGTTAATTAAATTAATCACATCAACAGCCTTCAAGAAATTCCCTTTCCTTGAGGACATCTTCTCTTTTCCTGGTAATTTCACCTGTCCATGAGTAATATGTAAAGTTCTTGACGATAATTCCGGTGCATACTGTTCAATCGATTTTAAAACTACCTTCATATAGTCGATAATATCATTACCAGTAATAATCACAGATTTGTCAAAGTGGTAATCAGCCCATTTTGTAAAGATTAAACCAACATCTTTTGCCTCATAGGTTGGCAACCCATTTTTATTAATAAACACACGGGTATGCAGACCATACTTCTCGCCCTTAAATACCACAGCGCCATCTGACTCTTCATAGACGCCATTCTTAAGTTCTCGTTTTACAACCTCAAGGCCTTTTCCAGCCACCGTCGATTCTGGGTAATATCGATCAAATTTCACGCCAATGTTTCGGTAAAAATCTTCAAAATATTGATAACTAGCTTTGCGTCCCCAGTAACAAACTTTTGCAATCAAAAGATCTTTCTCGACATCACTCTTCGCATTCCCTTTGCTGGATTCAACTTCTTCCTCAAGCTTTGCAACAACTTCTTCCCCTGCAGCAGCAATTTTATAAATCTTTTGATTTATTTCAACAATTTCTTGCTTAGCTTTTTCGTCCTCTTCATAGGCCGTTGAGCCTTCAACATATGACTCAGCCATAAGCTCTGCCTTCTCAGTCGGTGTCATCTCGTCCGAAATTCTGTCAACATGTTGTAAAAGTGCATACATATTTTTTGCCACATGTAGCCCCACGTCACCACCGAAGTTTGCTCGCACAACTTTTCCGCCAGCGAACTCAATAATTCTCGACATTGCATCACCAACCATCGAAGTATAAAGATGACCAACGTGCAAAATTTTAAACGGATTTGGATCGGAAAATTCACATATCACAGTTTTATCCAAATATTCATCCTGTGATATATTATCTAAGAAATCTTTTTGATATTTTGCAATCTCAGCCTTATAAAACCCGTCACCAAGCTTAATATTGATAAAACCAGGCTTTGCAACTTCCACATTATCAACAATTCCATTTTCTGACTCAGCCTGCCTCAATAGTTCACCACAGATTTCTTCAGCAATCTCAAGTGGATTCCGCTTCAAAGTCTTCGTCAAACTCATTGCGATATTCGTTGCAAAATCCGCACCAGTATCCTTTGGCGCTGCAACCACATTAGCCTCAACCTCCACTCCATAAAGAGTAGAGATTACTAATTTAAGTAATTGTTTAATCTTCTCCATACCTATATTTTAGCACAAAGAAGTTTTATCTCTGTAAACAAAATCTAGACCAAGGAATCCATAAAGGCTTGGAATAAAGGATGTACGCTTAGTGGGCGAGATTTAAACTCTGGATGAGCCTGCGTCCCCTGGAAGAATTTCAGTCCAGGTGCTTCCACAAATTCAACCAATTTTCCGTTTGGAGAAGTACCAGACACTTCAATGCCACCCTTTGAAATTGCATCCAAAAATTTCTGGTTCACTTCAAAGCGATGACGATGGCGCTCAACCACTTCAGTTGTTCCGTAAATCTTGGCAGTCTGGCTATCCTTCATAAGCTTCGCTTTGTAATCCCCCAACCTCATCGTTCCACCAGTCGACTCCTTCCCCTTCTGATCGTCCATAATATAGATCACGTTTTCAGGCGTCTCTTCGTCAAACTCCTCAGAGTTTGCTCTTCTAAGCCCGGCTCTTCGCGCTGCTGCAATACAAGCTACCTGCATGCCAAGGCAGAGACCAAGATATGGCTTATTATTCTCAAGAGCAAACTCAGCTGCACGAATCTTCCCCTCAACACCCCTTGCACCGAATCCGCCAGGCACCACTAATCCGTCCACAGCTGCAAAATCTTTATCCTCAGCCTTCTCGGCATTTATCCATTTAATTTCAAGATTCACCCCACTCCATGCTGCAGCTGCTTTTAAGGCCTCCGTCACACAAATATAAGTATCTTCATTTCCAACATATTTTGCAACCAATCCCACCTTCACGGTTTTTTCATATTTCTCAGCTCGGCGCTTCGAAAACTCCAGCCATCTAGACATATCAGGCTCGCTAGTATCCCCAACGAAATCATTCAAAATTTCAAGCACACCAGATTTCAAAACATTAAATGGCACATCATACACCGAATTAATATCTGGCAAATTTAATACAGCAGTGTCAGAAATTCCTGAAAAACGTGCAATCTTTTCACAAATTTCACGAGGTGCTGGATTCTCAGTACGACAGACCACGACATCCGGAATAATCCCAAAACCACGCAAGTCCTTCAACGCGTTTTGTGCCGGTTTTGTTTTCAATTCTTTCGAAGTATTAATCCAAGGCACATAGACCACACTCACATAGAGACAATTTCGACGTCCCACTTTATTAGCAAAAAGCCTAATTGCCTCGATAAATGACAGCCCCTCATAATCACCAACCGTGCCGCCAATTTCAACAATGTGAATATCCGAATCTTTCGAAGCCTTCTCAATTTTCTCCTGTACTAGATTTGTAAAATGCGGCACCAATTGTACGGTCTTGCCATGAAAACCGCCAGCACGTTCTTTTTCAATTAATTCCTTAAAAATTGAACCCGACAAAGTAATCGAATAACGGTTTGTTTCAAAATCCAAAAAACGTTCATAGTGGCCTAAATCCAAATCAGTTTCCACGCCGTCATGTGTCACAAAACATTCACCATGCTCAACTGGATTTAATAATCCTGCATCAACATTTAAGTATGGATCACATTTTTGCATGGTCACTTTGTAGCCCTTCGCCTTCAAAATCGCTCCCATCGAAGCTGCAGTAATCCCTTTACCAACACCAGATAACACACCGCCAGTCACAAAAATATATTTGCATGGCTTCCCTGGATTTTTTCTGGACCCCTCAGTTTTTGTTTCAATATTTTTATTTACCATGGGACACCTCTCCTTTCGCCCACGCCTTAATTTATTTAACAAGATTCACCTCTGAATCAATAACTTCATTTTAGCATAAACATTAAAAATAGCTAGCGCTAGCTAGCCATTTTTATGATTTCTTTATCGAAAACACCTCACCGCAATTTCCACAATGAAAATTATACTTTTCATCCGAAGCAAAATAGCCCAAAATTGCACCCAAAAGCCCCATCACCATCTTTCCGAAAATCATACGTTCCGCTGCAGAACTACCGCTCTTCCCCATCGGAGTTACATTTGTGCTTCCGCAGTTCGGGCAAGTCACTTTATTCGACGTTACAAATTGTGCACACATTTTAAGCCTTTCTTAGAAGATTATAGCACGCAAAATATCCTCGAGCCTATATCTTTTATTTCCTCTTCTTCACGAGACTCTTCTCTTTTAGTTGATATACTACATCCGCAGATTTCGCAAGCTGATCGCTATGCGTCACTACAATCACGCATTTATGATCCTTGTGCGCTGCCTCTTTCAATATTTCTATAATATCGCCAGTTGTTTCCTCATCTAGGTTCCCCGTAGGCTCATCTGCCAAGATTATTGGCGCTTTTGAAACCAGCGCTCGCCCAATTGCCACTCGCTGTTGTTGCCCACCAGAAAGCTGCATGATATTTCGATTATGAATCGACTCCTCTAATCCCATTCTTTTAAGCACCTCATTACTCGCCTGAGAATTAACCAGCTTCAAATTTTCCATTGGAGTTAGATAGTCAATCAAATTATAACTCTGAAATACTAACGCAATATTATTCTTCCGGTGATATGAATACCCCATCGCCGCAATATCAAATTTATCTACTAGGATTTCTCCAGTTGTCGGAGTATCTAGTCCCGCCAGTAGTCCCAAGAATGTTGATTTACCAGAGCCAGATTTTCCCACCACTGCATAAAATTTTCCTGATTCAAATTCAATATTCACATTTTTCAAAACCTCCACACCTGTATTGTCATATTTGAATCCAACATTTTTCATACTTAATACCGTCATATTCCTCCTATTTCATCTTTGTTAAAATTTGTTTTGGCGTCAGCCTCATCGTTGAAATTGACGCACCACCAGTTGCAAGCAAAATCACCCCCATTCCCAAGCTCATTACTGCTACATAATCGTTCACATTAAGCTCTTCACGTTTCACATTAATTTCATCTACACTCCTCATTTCCGCCGAATCCGCCTGCTCTAAAATCGTTTTAGTCATTGTGTCTGAAGTTAAGTTGCTTACAAGCATTGCCGGAACAAAGCCCACCATCGCAATAATTAAAAGTTCAACCACAACTTGCAAGAACACCTCCAACTTAGTCTTCCCTATTGCGAGCAATGTGCCAATTTCATGTATCCTGCCCCTGAACCAAAACATCAATACAAAACCAAGTACTAACATACTCGCTACAGAGATTGCGGCCAGCATCATATTCAGCATCTTCTCTACACTCTCAATCGTTTGATACAGCTCTTTATTCTTTTCAAAATTATTTGCGATCACTAAGTTCTCCCAAGGCAGATTCATTGTTTTAACTTCCACAATTGTCTCTTCAATCATTTTCGGATCACTTACAAAATAACTAACTTGTTGCAATCGCAAATCCCTCGAAATATTCTCGAGTGTCTTAAAGCTAATAAATAGCCGATTTTGGGCTTCAGACGCAAAGCCATTCATTTGAGCATCCTTACCCGTAAAAATGCCCACCACCACGAGTTTAATTTTTCTACCATGCATCTTGAAATTTAGCTCATCGCCAAGTTTTAAATGATTTTTCTCAGCAAACTCCTCGTGTATTAGTACCTCATCTTTTCCTCCACGCAAAACTCCGCGCCCCTGTTTTATTTCATATCGTCCATTTAAGAACTCTGGAAAAAGCTGACTGTCATCTAAAAATGTTGCAGTAAAATTAGACCTCACCCCATCGAGTTTCACCCCACCGCGCGCATCTTCTACCGGCTGGTATTTGTCACTTACTACAACTTCATTCTGTATAAAATTTACTGATTCAATTCCCTTAACCTCCTTAACTGACTCTGCCTGCTTCAAAGTTAACCCACTAAAATTTATTCCACTCTGTGTCTTCTCAACACCCATGCCGCCATCAGTCTCTACCCCGCCAGCAGCTACCCCAGCAATAGCTACACCACCGGCGCTCATTCCCTTAGTACTAATTACGAAACCAGCTTTAAAATTCCGATCAAGCCTTCCCTTCAGGTCGCCAATTGAATTTCTCACCACTGCACCAGAAATTAATGCCGTAAAAATCAATATCATTAGCACTAATAAAATTAAGCTTCTTGAAGGTTTTCTTAAAACTGCAATAATTGCTCTCGAAAATACATTCATTTTATTCTAATTCCATCAACAACTGTTTTGGTTTTAATCTAAGAATCGGTGATGCTCCAATTAGAACTGCCACCACGATCACCCCCATCGCAAATCCGAAAGTCCCTACCAGAAGTTCTGGCCTCACCGTAACATCAATGTGATCAATTGTTTTTGTTGTCACCGACGAATCCGCATCCGCGCCAAAACTTCCATTCAAAGATTTATTAATTTCTTTCGTCGTATTTTTTGACGCTTGCGACACTAAATTGTCACCGATTTTCTGAGACACGCTGCCAGCCACAAAGAATGAAAGAAGAAAACTCACTACAAAAATCATTAGGACTTCAGCCACAAACTGTAAAACAATCTTTACTTTTGAAACTCCGATCGAAAGCAGTACCCCCACTTCTTTCTTACGCTCATTAATCCAGAGAAATAGCACCAATGACAATACGCCGACCCCAAGAATCATCCCGAACATCATCACTCCAAATACTAATCCATAAATTCCACCTAGTGTACTCGTAATTCCAGCTAATTCCTGTTCACTTTTTGTTAACTGATACATTTTCCAGTCAATCGGTAACTTCTTTGCTTGCTCTAAAATCCTTGACATGGCATTCACATCCTTCGCAAAAAATGTCACATTCTGATAGATCTCATTATCGTAATTTACCTCGTTCGTCTTACGTGTAGTTGCAAGATCAGTGTAGAAAATATTCTCAAATAACTCCGATCGAACTGATGCCCTTCTTGAATTCTTTCCACTAAAAATCCCCACAACTTCTACCTCCGCAGACTCGTGAGATTTTTGTAAATTATCTGGATCATGCGGATTTGCCTGTACCTTGATCTTACTTCCTAGCTTCAGGTTATTTAATTTCGC
The DNA here is from genome assembly GCA_013332965.2 of Candidatus Saccharimonadota bacterium. Lineage (GTDB taxonomy): Bacteria > Patescibacteriota > Saccharimonadia > Saccharimonadales > Saccharimonadaceae > Nanosyncoccus. The sequence continues at coordinate 12,672 of JABCPR020000002.1, forward strand.
AAAATCTTCATGTATTAAGACCTTAAATTTATCATCACTTTTAATATGTCGCCCAGATACTAACTTAAAAGTTTCTGTCCTAAATTTTAATTCTTGCGCCGAATCATTTACTCCCATAAAATTCACCGCCTCACCATAATCTTTTTCCTTTTTCGCATCGTAATCTTTAGTACCATCCGGTAGTCTCGCTTGTTTTACATTTTTCAGATCAACCAAAGAATCCATCCGTCTCACACTGCCAGTCACCCCATCAAGCTTAGCAATCTGCTCAATATCTTTATTCTTCACGGTGCCAGCACCCCTTGGAGTCCCCATATTGTACCTAGCATTATTTTCTAAAACAAAGGCACTCTGAACCTTTTTCCCAATTTCCCCCGCTGCCTGATCCGTCGCATTCTTAATTGCAAGACCTGACAAAATCATTGTCGACATTAAAAGCAAAATAAACGCCATAATTGCCGACTTTATTCTCTTTCGCGTAACAAACCGCCACGCACGTAGTATTACTTCCATATTTTTCCTTTCCCTACTAAAATACTACGTCAATGTGAAACTAATATGAAATTATTTCATTTTAATAATTCAAAAATTTCATCATAATCAACTTCCATAGAGATACTTTTATCAAATAAATCAACCTCGTTATTTGTTTCAAAAACATTTAGATACTTTTTATACTCACTAGATCCGTTCCAGTGGACTCCTTCACTAGCTAAAGTCTTATAATAGTCAAGAAAATCCGGCTGAAACTTATAGTGTAATAAAATATGTCTAAGTGAAGTATTATTTAACTCATATGGAAAGATAAAATGATCATTAGCAATAAATTCATTACCAGTGTATTTAAATAATGATATTTTTTGAATACTAGACTTAATCCCGAACGCCCTTGTTCTCATTCCACCATAAAATCGTAAAAAATCACCAGGCTTCGACTCGCAACAATATCCATACATATCCACATATCTCCACTCATCCAGGTTCCTTTTTGATAAAATATTACCCTTAGGATAAATATCAATCATCAAGCTTTTTGTTAGTAAAACCTTATCTTGCTCCAATTTTACAGTGTAGTCACCTATATTCGTATCTCTAAAATGAGGAAAGATAAATAGTTCATCGGAATCAACAAGCAAATACCATTTATTAATTCCATAATAATCAACTATTCTCTGTTTAATTGCACATTCCTTATTACAATTAAATATACCCAGCCATCGCCACACATCAACATTTATATCAAGACTATCAATGTATCTTTTAATCAAATCAGGTTCTTCGGGATCACCACAATTAATTAAAACAAATTTATTTACACCAATATCTACATAATGAGTAATCCATTTCTGAAAAAATTTCCCAAAATTTCTAAATATACAGACACATACAACCTCATTAGTTGGTGCTATATTTACACTTTTATTAGTACTGAACACTAATCTAAGATCATCATTAAATCCTTCACATAGCTCCGTTAAAACCATATTACCAAAATTAATATCATTGTATCGTCTCGATGCTACTAAAGATAAATAATCTCTTGATCTTGAATGATTAACACGGCTAACTATATATTCTCTATAATTAATATATTCCTGTGTTATCTTAATAAGTTCATTTCTAGTTCTCCTAGCCTCATTAAAATCAACATTATCAATACATATAAATTCACCCTTATTCAAATGAGCTGATTTTATATTCAAAATCCGCATTAGCGATGAAATTATATTCCCATGAGATACGATTAATATATTATTATTTGCGAAATTCTCATTTTCTAAATCTTCCAGAAAACTCAATAATCTATTGTATATCTCAAATTTGTTTTCACCATATTTTCCAAACCTTACAAAAAAGTCACCATTCTTTTGTCTTCTACGTACATCATCCAATATAGAATCATTTTTCTTTTGATTATAGGTACCGTAATCAATTTCACGAATTCTATCGTCGGCTACAAATTCAACACTTGGCATATATTCTCTAACCAAATTAGCGGTCTGAACTGTTCGAAAAATTGGCGAGTAATACACTTTATCTATTCTTCCTAATTTACGCGCATTTTCCTGAACTTTCTGAATACCATCTCTAGTTAAAAGCGAACAAGATAAATTATCAGAAGAAAAAACCTGCTCAACATTATCTCTCGCCTCACCATGCCTCATAAAAATTAACTTCATCCTAGAACCTCAGTTATTTCATTTATTTTAACATCCCAAGAATATTTATCCTCATATTTATTTCCCAGAATTTAATCAATATCTTTAACTGATTTATATTGGTTTTAAAAATAAATAAACATATTTCACTTAAGCCAAATCTCGAACTTCATCCCACCTTTATATGCACAAAATCGATACTTTAGTCCAAGACTTGCCAGAATGTTCTTCACAAAATAAAGCCCCATTCCGTTCCCGCCAACCTCACTATCTCGTCGATAAAATGGATCAAACAACCCCGGTATCTCTTGTGCGCTGATCTCTTCTCCGAGATTCCAAATTGAAAATTTCCCTTTTTCACAAACAATCTTAACCACGCTTCCTTCCTCCGCATATTTCACCGCATTAGAGACTAAATTCGAAATCACCTCTCGCATTGCTGACCGATTTGTCCGTATCTTCATTTTAGAAATCCGACTCTCAAATCCCAGGCCTCGCGTCTTCGCTATTAATTCATATTCAAAAATCATTTCTTCAACCAAACTAGCCATATCAACATCCGCCATCTGCTCTTCTCCACCCCGGCTCACATTCAGAATTTGCTCAATCATTTTCGACATTTTCTCCCCCACCAAAATTGCCGCCTCTAGTTTTTCCGGATAATCCTCGACTTTCACTGTTCCAATCAACATATTTTCTAGCATAATATGCAAACTTGAAAGCGGTGTCTTTAATTCATGTGAAGCTCCGCGAATTAAATCAACCTTTTCTTTTTCAAGTCTCGAAATCAACCCCTTCTCTTTTTCAAGTCGCCCAATCATCTGCCTTAGATTCGCATATAGTTTATTAATGTCTTCAGCAAGTTCACCAATTTCATCGCTTCTAGAAATCTCACATTTCACCTCCCTCATCTCCCGCATCTTTTCAGTCGTAACCGCAATTTCCTTAATTGGTCTAACAATCAAACGAGTATAAAAATATGAAAAAATCAAGGCAACAACAATTGAGCACAAAAACGAGAACGGCAAAATTTTTAGCGTTGCTTCCCTCGCTTCTTTCAAAGACTCTACATTGGAAAGCATCTGCACTAAAATCGTCTTCCCATCCGCATCAACAGTCGTCAAATCTGAAACCAAAATAGACCCCAGCTGTTCATTGTTTACCAGCGGCACCAAATCACTCGGCAACAGTTCATCCGTCACAATATCCGCACCAGAAAATCCTTGCAGATGTTGTACTTTTCCGTCAATTTTTAAATTCAAATTTACATTTTTCTGCAACGCAAATTCTTCACAAATTCTTCGAATCTCCTCCGCAGATTTCCCAGCAATCTGCTCCGATAATTCATTTAAATTTCTTTTAGCTTTTTCTTTTTTCTCATCCGCATAAGCCTGATTCATTAGTACATAAACTAGGCTATGCACTATTATAATTAATACCCCCAAAATTAAAGACATGCTTAAAAATGTCTTCGGAAAAATTCTTAAGTATATCTTCTTTAAGCCCTTCTTATTTTTCGACATAACAATACCCCACACCTTTCACTGTTTTTATACAGTCAATCTGAAGTTTCTTCCTCAAATTCTTGATATAAACATCAATTACCCTATCGTACGGCAATTCATCCTTCCATAATTCTTCCAAAATTTGCTCTCGCCTTAATGTCACTTTTGGGTTTTCTATTAGTAACTTTAAAAGCTCAACTTCCTTAGGCTTTAAGTCCACATCAACGCCGTTTAAATATCCTTTATACTCCAAGAAGTCTCCCAGCACCCCTTCTCGCCCCCACTTTGACACTTCTTCTTTTTGTGGATTCTCCAAAGCTCGTCTCAATAATGCCTCAATTCTTTTCTCAAGAATCAATAGCGAAAAAGGCTTACAAAGATAGTCATCTGCCAAATTATCAAAACTTGCAAGTTGCGTCCCCTCATCACTAAGCGCCGTCAGCATCAAAACTGGCACTTTACTTTTCTTTCTTATTTCCTTCAGAACCAAAATCCCATTCATTTTTGGCAACATCACATCCAAAATTACCAAATCGAATACACTCTGTCCGGACTCGCAAAACTTTTTCACTGCCTCTTCCCCATCCACGGCTTCCGTTACCAAATATCCTCTTGAAATCAAAAAATCACGCACCCCTTCGCGAGCTAGCTTCTCATCCTCAACCAGTAGTATTTTTTTAATACTCATTTACCTCTAGTATACTAGCTCCATGAAAATATAAAACTTCTTATGCTATAATTTAACAAAACCTATTAGCTAGTACATTAGAAAATGAGAAGCAAAATAAGTTCTAGAAGCAGAATTAAATTGATTTACACACTAAACTAGATAAAACATAAAACAATGAGCAATCTCGATACTATAATTAAACAAGCAAACACTCGTCTGCTAGGTAATCTATACCAGCATCTTTTTAGCGATTATTTTTATACTCAACTAAAAGAAAAACACATCCTGAATTCACTCGATGAGAATTTCACCGCTGATAACTATGATGGGATTGTAGTTTTCTCTAGCACCAATAATTTAATTAACCTCACAAAAGTTATAGCTCAATTTACGATTGAGCAATCAAACATTATTCGTGCAATTTCCCGAATTAGTTGCGATAAGCAACGTAATGCCATTTATGATCTTAATTCTCTAACTCAAGAGATTTTAGATCTCCATCAATCAACACCCATAAAAAACATTACATCGCCCATCCAATCTAAAGATTGCAATCATAAAACTCAATATTTTTCCCTCTCTCGTAAATCACCTGGTTCTTTTATAGAAAAAGATCTTATTATTGATATAGAAATTACAGAAAATCATCTAAAACCCTTAGCCAGTGCAATTATCAATTCTATCTCGAGTGTCCTCGATCCATACATATATATCTTCCCAGATTTTGTTACCTATATTACTCACGAACAATGGTCAGATTATCAGATAAATCCAAATTATATTGGCTTAAAAAAGCAAATTCGTCTCCTAAAAACCGCAAAAAAAATTTTTCCTAACCTCTTAAAATATTTAAATACCTCATTAAACGAAATCAAAGATTCAGGATTCATTCATAAATTCCACAGACAGCTTCAAACTAAAGGATGTTTAATTTCAGACGAAGAATTAATTATCTCAAGTGGTTTTCTCGTCACTAAAGAATATTGGTCAAACATCACAATATCTGACATTAAAACCATATTTTCTAAAATAAATCTTCAATGTTAAATACTCCACAAGCCAAAAATTCATAAAACTAATTTTTTGATACAATAATCATATGAATACCGTAGTCTCAGTTCAAAATCTTGTTAAAAAATATAAAGATCAATACGCCGTCAAAGATCTTAGTTTTAAAGTAAAATAAGGAGAATAATCAAATGACACAAAATACCAATAGAGAAAAAAATAATAAACTACCATTAATTCTTTCTATCATTTCCATCGTCCTTGTTATTATTTCCATCACTGTAAATATTCTCTGGTTCCAGTTTCTCTACGAACGCTCACTAATTGTGCAAAAAAATGTTCTTGATATACACACCAAGTTTGACGATCAATTCCATCCTGAATATACAAAATAAGGCTGATTTAAAAGACTCACCACAAAGTGAGTCTTTTTTGATAAAATAAAAGTATGGATACAGTTGTTTCGGTCAAAAATCTTGTTAAAAAATATAAAAATCACGCCGCCGTTGATGATCTTTCATTCAGTGTTAAAAAGGGCGAAATTCTTGGGCTTCTTGGGCCGAACGGCTCCGGTAAAACCACCACCATTAACTGCATTCTCTCACTTCTAGACTTTGACTCTGGCAATATTAAGATCTTTGGTAAATCTATGCGCCCAGACGCTTATTCCATCAAGCAAAAAATCGGTGTCATCTTCCAGGAAGTAGCTGTTTTTGACGAACTCCCCGTTTATGAAAATATCGACTATTTTTGTGGATTATATGTAAAAGACAAAAATACTAGAAAGTCCTATATCAAAGACGCTATCAAACTCGTCGGTCTCGAAAAATTCGAAAAGTATCGCCCAAAGCAGCTTTCCGGTGGTTTGCTTCGCCGCCTTAACATTGCCTGTGGTATCGCTCATAAACCAGAATTAATTTTCCTCGATGAACCAACCGTCGCTGTTGACCCTCAGAGTCGCAATAATATTCAAAATGACATTAAAAAACTTCGCGATCACGGAGCCACCGTTATTTACACAACGCACTACATGGAAGAAGTTGAAGAGCTCTGCGACCGTATTATTATCCTCGATAACGGCAAAATCATCGCCAGCGGTACTGTTGAAGAACTCAAAAAACTTGCTAAAACCAAAACCAAGGTCGTCGAAGGCCCCACCCTTAATGATGTTTTCCTAGAATTAACTGGCAAGGCTCTTAGGGATTAAAATGTTTTTTCATAATTTTAAGTACAACATTAAAATCCTTTCAAGAAACAAATCTCTACTTTTTTGGAATTTTATTTTTATTCTCATTATGGGAATCCTTTTTCGCATGACTTTTTCCAACATGCATCAAAGTAGTTCGTTTCAAGCAATCAAAGTCGCCATAATTAATGATGAAAATTATAAAAACGATCTTTATTTTTCAAATGCCATTTCCAGCCTTGAAAAATCTGACACCCATAGCGAAAAAGACCAATCTCCTATTCTAAACGTCACATATGTTGATGATTTTGAATCAGCTAATTCCCTTCTCGAAAACAAATCTATAAGCGGTATTCTACAGCTCGAACAACAAAAGCCAGTTCTAACCTTCAAATCCCCAGGAGTAAGAGAGACTATTCTTAAAAAAATTGTCGAATCCATCAACGATAAGCGCCCAATCTACGAACAGCAACTTGCTAACCTAGAAACAAATATTGAATCCGCAATAAGATCCAAAATTAAATCCGGCCAAAAGCCAAACATTAAAGAGCTTCAATCCGAAATCGGTCAAAGCATCAGTCAAAATCTTAGCCATAAACTCAAGGATCTTAGCGAAAACACCATCGATTTTCACTCCACTTCCGATAAAGTCCTTGATTATACCGTCATCGAATATTACTCCCTCATCGCTATGGCCTGTCTCTCCGGCGCCTTCATTTCCATGTTTACCATCTCCTCGATGCTTGCCAACATGAGTGAACGCGGCAAACGCCTCTCAGTCTCTTCCGCCAAAAAACCAGTCCTCATTCTCAGCAGTTTCCTCAGTTGTTATCTCACCCATCTCATCCTACTTACTGTCATTTTTCTCTTCAATATCTTTATTCTCAAAATCGACTACGGCAACAACCTACCTCGTATCCTCCTGATTTCCGCCCTGGGTTCCCTCGCCGGTATCTCACTCGGCACCAGCATCGGTACCCTCATCAAGGCTACCGCAGAGGTCAAAACCAATATCATCACTTTCTTCTTCCTCTTTAGTTGTTTTCTTGCTGGCATGATGGGTCCCGCCATCAAATATCTCGTCGACACCAATCTTCCATTCCTAAATAAAATCAACCCAGCCAACATGATTGTTGATGGTCTATATTCTCTGAATATCTACGATGATTTTTCTCGCTACAATTCTAATATCATCAGCTTAATCTGTTTCTCATTTCTCTGTATTTCCCTCTCAATTACGGTGCTTAAAAAACAAAAATTTAAATCTCTATAATTAATAATTTTAAGGATTTCTCATGATAGTATTCAAAACCTTCTGGCGCATAATGAAACGATATTGGTGGATTGTCTTTATTTATGTTGCCATCCTCACCAGTCTTTCCGTCATTAACCTTAATGCCGCCCCAGTCACTGATTTCGTCGACACCAAACCAGAAATCACCATCGTAAGTCAAAATTCCTCAGACCTTGGCACTAAGCCCTTCACAAAAAATTTCCTCGACTATTTATCGAAAAATACCAAGATCATTAATCTTAAAGAGTCCGAAATTACTGATGCCCTCTTCTACCAAAAAATCAGTATGATTCTCTATCTTCCCGAAGATCTAGAATCAAAAATTCTCTCTGGTCAAAAAGTTACTTTAAACTATCGCACCTCTGGAAATTACACCGCTGAACTTTCAAAAAATCTTATCAAGCGCTATTTTGAATTGCAAAGGACTGAAATCCTTGAATCTAAAAACTCTTCAAAAGAACAATCCAATATCCTATCCGAGAATTCCGAAAAAATTATCTCAAATCTCAACCAAAAACTCGACCAGTCCCCAACTGTCCGACTCGCCAGTAAAAATGCCACCAACCTTAGTAAAATCGCAGCATTTTTCAATTTTGCCAGCTACACGATTATGGCCATCATCCTCTATGTCACCTGTTTTATAAATGCCAGTTTCAACAAATCTTCTGTCAAAAAACGCACCATGGTTTCCAGCCTCCACCTGAAGAAATATAACTTCAGCCTTCTCCTCGCCAATTCTATTTTTGCATTCTCCGTTTTTGCTTTGCTCACAACTCTTAGCTTCTTTGTTTTGGGCAATATTGTTCTTACTCCATTTTTCATCTTCGAAATACTCAATATTTTGCTCTATACATTAGCCGCCCTCACCCTCGCTGAACTCGTCTCAACCTTCAACCTTTCAAGAGACGCCGTCTCCGGTGTCGTGAATCTCCTCTCCCTCGCTCCGGCCTTTCTTTCTGGCGCCTTTGTTCCCACATATTTTCTTCCAAACTTCGTCCTCACCATCGCCCACATTTTCCCTACCTACTGGTTCATCGACACCAATAATAAAATCACCACTATGACAGAGTTTAGCTTCAACTCTTTTCTAACCATCCTCCCAAACCTCCTTATTCTAGTTCTCTTTTCCATTATCTTCATTGTGGCAAATCTAGTTCTTTCTAAAAAGAAACGCATTAATATCTAAATTCAATGATATAAATACTATAGTTCTAAAATCTAAAATCTATAATTCATATTTGAAAAAAACGACCGATATCTGTTATAATCTATCCAGACGGAAGCGTGTCCGAGTGGTTGAAGGAGCACGCCTGGAACGCGTGTATACAGCAATGTATCGGAGGTTCGAATCCTCTCGCTTCCGCCAGGAAGTAAAAA
>JABCPR020000003.1 GCA_013332965.2 Candidatus Saccharimonadota bacterium
CTGGTTCTACAGGCGCTTCGGATTCAAGTAATGCAAATGGCCAGTCGACTTCAAACGGTCAAAACGAAGGAACTTCAAATAATACGAATAATTAGGTGGGACGATGACATTATTAACTCATGAGGCACAGGAAAAAGTTGTAGCCCTATTAATTTCGGAAGGGTTAGTTTCTCGTGAGAAAGTACAAGAGGTGGGTGAGGAGGTTGCAAAAACCAAACAGCCACTTCTTGCAACTTTGACGGCTAGGAAGATTACGGATGCAGAAACGATAACGCACGCGACTGCAGTGGTGATGAACGTGCCGTATGTGAGTTTGAAAAATGTATTGTTTGATCCAGAAATTTTGGCGCTTTTGCCGCTTGATGTGATTTCGCGTACGATGGTGGTGCCTCTGGGGGAGAAGAACGGACAGCTTTATGTGGCGATGCTGGATGTGTCAAACGTGCAGCAAACGGCCTATCTTTCACAGCTGACTCAGAAGCCGATTCGGATTATGATGGCTTCGGAAGAGGGGATTAAATCGGCGATTGCGCAATATCGCGGTGATTTTACGGCGGTAGAACGAGCAGTCAAGACAAGTGAGGAAAGTGAAGTTTCGCATAGTGCGGACGTGAAAATTATTACACAGGATTCACCAATTTCAAAAGCGTTGTCAACAATTCTAACTTTTGCAGCTAAATCAAAGGCTTCGGATATTCACATTGAACCACTGGAAAAAAGTCTGGTGGTGCGTTGCCGGGTGGATGGGGTGCTGAGGAAGGTTATGGAGCTGCCAAAAACGATTGAACCAGCTTTGGTGTCGCGCGTAAAGATTTTGTCGAACCTAAAAATTGATGAACATCGTATTCCACAGGATGGTCAATTTACGGTTTTGGTGGACAATAAGGAAATTGATTTACGTATTGCGATTTCGCCAGTGATTTGGGGTGAGCAGGTGGTGATTCGTATTTTGGATAAGAGCGGGACGACGCTTGATATTGAACAGATGGGAATGACTGGGCATGCGCTTAAGATGGTGGAGCGAGGTTTGTCGAAGCCGAACGGAATGATTCTAACTTCGGGACCAACTGGTTCTGGTAAGTCGACGACGCTTTATTCTTTGATCCGTCGAATTAAGTCGGATGGAATTAATATTGTGACTTTGGAAGACCCGGTTGAGTATAAAATGGATGGGGTGAACCAGATTCAGGTGAATGTGGATGCTGGACTAACTTTTGCGGCGGGGCTTAGAAGTATTTTGCGTCAGGACCCGGATGTAGTGATGGTTGGGGAGATTCGTGATGCGGAGACTGCAAATTTGGCAGTACAGGCGGCCTTGACTGGACACTTGTTATTTTCGACATTACATACTAACTCAGCGGCTGGTATTTTACCAAGGCTTCTTGATATGGGGATTGAGCCATATCTTTTAGCTTCAACATTGAATACGGTGATTGGTCAGAGATTGGTGCGACGAGTGGCGCCAAAACGCGAGGCGGTTCATTCAAATGAAATGGAGACCAAACAGATTAATGATTTGGTGGGGAACATTTTGCCACAAAATCAACAGCAGGTGGCGATGGTGTCGGAAGATTTGGGATACACGGGGTTGCCGGTAGTCAATCCGAATGGATATACTCTGGTGCGCGGGATTGATGATCGGGAAACACCAGGTGGCTATAAGGGGAGGGCCGGTCTTTATGAGACGATTGAAGTGGATGATGATATCCAGAAAATGATTACAAAACGGGCGACGTCGAGTGAGATTATGAAATTGGCGCGAACAAAGGGGACCTTAACGATGCGTCAAGATGGAATGATGAAGGCCTTGACTGGAATTACAACCGTAAGTGAGGTGAATCGAGTAGCGTCGGACTTGACTTAATATATAAAACTGATAAAGGTTATGCTAAAATAGCAGGAGAGAGGAAACACATGCAGGGAAATACACAGCCACAAGCAAATATGACAACGATGCCGGGCGCACAGGGTGCTCCGATGGCGGCAGCGCCGATGATGCCTGGGCAGACTTCGGTGAAGACGACGGCAGCACAGCAAGCGGCAGCGGCTTCAACGCCAACAGCTTTGCCTACCTCTGTGAAAATCGAAACCTTGCTTGAGGAATGTATTAGGCGAAATGCCTCTGATCTACATATTCAGGTTGGCTTACCTCCAATTTTAAGGATTGATGGTGCACTAACTCCAATTCCAAATACACCGGTCTTAAATAGTGATGCGGTTGATAAGTTGATTTTTTCAACGCTCGATTCAATGCAGCGTGAAGTATTATCCAAAGATAAAGAATTTGATTACTCTTTCTCCTTTGGTGAAATTGCGCGTTTTCGTGTGAATGCCTTTAATGAGAAGGGAAATTTAGCGGCAGCTTTTCGTTTAATTCCAACTAAAATGCCGACGATTGAAGAATTGGGGATGCCTCAGGTGATTTCAAGTTTTGCTGATTATCCACGTGGCTTAGTACTGGTGACTGGTCCGACTGGTTCTGGTAAGTCGACGACTTTGGCGGCAATTATTAATAAGATTAATATTGAAAAAGCGATGCATATTTTGACAATTGAGGACCCAATTGAGTTTACTCATAAGTCAAAAAGATCACTAGTGGCGCAACGTGAGGTGCACTATGATACCTTCTCGTTTTCAAGAGCCTTGAAGTCGGCGCTGCGTGAAGATCCAGATGTGGTACTACTTGGTGAGATGCGTGACCTTGAAACGATTTCATCAGCAATTACGATTGCGGAAACTGGGCACTTGGTGTTTGCTACTCTTCACACTAACTCTGCAGCACAGTCGATCGATCGTATGATTGACGTTTTTCCAGCCGAACAGCAACCGCAGATCCGTTCACAACTTGCAGGTATTTTGATGGCAGTTTGTTCGCAGCGTCTAATCCCAGCCATTGGTGGTGGGCGCGTGGTGGCCGCAGAAATCATGATTGCTAACTCAGCAGTACGCTCAATTATTCGTGAAGGTAAGACGCATCAACTTGATACAACGATCCAGACCGGTGCGAATGAGGGGATGCAGACGATGGACCGAACTTTGGCGAAACTGGTACAGCAAGGTACGGTGACTTATGATGATGCGCGAGATTATGCGGTGGACATGCGTGAGTTTGAACGATTGGTGAAGGGGATCTAATGAAACGATTTTTATATAAGGCACGCGATAGTAAGACTGGCCAGATGTCGAAGGGAGTGATTCAGGCCGAGAACGAAAGGACGGCGGGTAAACTCCTGATTGAGCAGGGGATGACACCGGATCGAATCGAAGAGGATAGCTCAGATATGGGGCTATTTCAGCGTTTCCAAAATAAGATTACAATGAAAGATAAGATTGTCTTTACTAGACAATTTGCGACCTTGATTGGGGCGGGTTTGCCGCTTTCGAACTCATTACGTACTGTAATCGAGCAGACCGAAAGTAAGCCGATGCAAAAGGTGGTGGAATCGATTTTAGTCGACGTGGAAGCTGGTAAGACCTTGACGCAGGCTTGTGAGAAATATCCGGAAGTATTTGATAAGGTTTATATTGCATTACTTAGGGCTGGTGAAGCTTCTGGTAGCTTGGATTCATCTTTGAAGCGTCTCGCAGCACAGCAGGAAAAAGATCATGCGATGATCACCAAAATTCGTGGTGCTCTTATTTATCCAGCAATTATTTTGATTGTAATTTTACTTGTTTTGGTATTCATGATTCTCTTGATTGTGCCGCAGGTGCAGTCACTGTATAAGGATTTAAAGAAGCCTCTACCTTGGATGACATCGGTGATGGTGGATTTTTCGAATTTCTTAATTGCATTTTGGTGGCTAGTGACAATTGTGCTTGGTGTGGCGCTCTACTTCATCTGGCAGTTTAGAAAAACAACTGTGGGGATTGAGTGGGCGGCAACAATTAAGCTGAATGTGCCAATTTTTAAGACGATGTTTTGGCGACTTTATAACTCTCGTTTTGCTAGGACGGCCGCGAACTTAATGTCTTCCGGCGTGTCGATTCAGGATACTTTGTCGATTTCGGGGGAGGCAATGAATAACGTAATGCTGGAGAAAGAGATTGTTGAGGTCGCCGAGAAGGTGAAGCAGGGTAAACCGCTATCATCTTCTTTGAAAGGATTAGATTATATTTTGCCACTTTTGCCACAGATGGCCTCAATTGGTGAGGAATCTGGTAAAATTGATGAGATGTTGGGGAAGGCGGCACAGGTATATGAAGATGAGCTTGAAGAGCAGATCCGCACGATTTCGACGATGATAGAGCCGGTTTTGATGCTGGTGATGGCGGTGATGGTTGGCTTTATTATTATGGCTGTACTGTTCCCAATTTACGCCATTGTGAATGACGTACAAGGCAGTAGTTTGTAAGGAAGAAAAATGAAGAAATTGTGGACGGACGGTAGTGCTTCACCAAATCCAGGACCAGGGGGATTTGCGGTGATTTGTGATGGCAAGCCAGTGCGACTCGGAAGAGAAGATAATTCAACAAATATTAGGATGGAGGGGGCAGCGATGCGAGCAGGCTTGCTGTTTTTGAATGGAGAAGAGGGGGAAATTCATTCAGATTCTGAGTTTTGGATTAATGTTCTGACAAAATGGGCGCCAACCTGGGAAAGGAATGGCTGGAAGAAGAAAACTGGTCCAATTAAAAACCTCAATCTGGTAAAAGAATTGTTCGAACTGTACTCAAAATCACAAGTAAAATTGATTTGGGTGAAAGGACATGCTGGGATTGAAATGAATGAATTGACGGATTTTTGGGCAAATAAGGCTAGGGAAAATGAAGGGGCTCCAGGGGTGGATGTGGAATTAGTTTCAACTGAGTAAAAAATGTATTCAGTTAATTCTTAACACAGATATTGAATACATAATTTATAAAAAAGAGGGATAGAGGAGAAGGAGAATGCGAAAAATTATTTATAAAACTCAAATAAAAGATCGTGATGAATTTGAGAGGAAGCTTTCATCCCTCGATTTTGATTTTGGCCCAATGTACTGGCAGAATAGTCGGGTTTTTGTACCTAAAAATTACAAGAATCATCAAAATTATCCAAGAATAAATCTGGTGATTGAGATGCGAGCTGTTAATCGCCCTGCAAAATACGAGTTAGTTTGTAAACGTCATATTGAGGACTCTGGTGTGACAATTGTGCATAGTACACAGGTTAGGGACTATGCTGAGGCAGCTAATATTTTATTGCAGTTAGGCTTTGAGCTGCAGGCGGAAGTACCTAGACGTCGTGCCGATGTTAGAATAAATGAGAGAACTGTGGTTTATCTTGACCGAATTGATACGTTGAATGAGGATTTCGTTAAGGTTGAGGTTGAGCTTGATGATGGAGAAAGTGTGCAACTTGCACAACAGGAATTGGAGAGTTTATTAAACAATTTTGGACTCAGGGAGATGAATCGAGTAAAAGAAACCTATGCTGAATTAGCGTAGAAGTGGCCGAGTCGGATTATTTTGTGCTACACTAGATAGAAAAAGAGAGGAACTATGGAAACCGACGGAGGAACGGCAATTACAAATTCAGAGATTAAGAAGATTAGCGACTTTGATGTCTTTTTGTGGGCAAATGAAATTGATGAGGTGAAGAATAACGTTTCTTGTGAGCTTTTCTTGTTTAATAAGAATTACACACCATTCAAAATTCGCTATTCAGAGAAGTTAACTAATTCCGTGAAACAGATGTTCATGGGGGAGGCTGCTGCTTTTGTAATTAAAGAGGCGGATAAGGGGCTTGAGTGTCGTGAATATGAAAAATCTGATGGCGAAAACAAAGTGATCTATCGTACCGATCTAAATAAGGTAATTAGGGCGGAAAGCTTAATTCGTTTAGTTGAAAAAGAATATAAGGACATTGATTACTTCACAGATAATGAGCACCAATTTAAGAAAGTAAAAGGGATTTTAGCAAAATTTACTTATCCTGGTGAAGAGGGGATGAAGACTTTTTATATTGCTAAGGCTATTTCGGCTTCGTCAGCTTTGAGTGCGAAGTCGTCTTGGGAGTTGAATGGTGAGAGTTTTGAGCCGTTTAGTGCTGAGGTAGCTTTGAAAATGCCTGATGATAACCAGGTCGCGATTATTGATGAAAATGTGGTTATTTTTAATCAGAGTAAATTTGAGGCTTTGTTCCAGTATGACTATAAGGCGCAGATGTTGGCCGAGGCAAAGGCACGTGAGATTGAGGAAAAATATCAGTTGTCATTTGCGGAAGGATTGACCTTGAATGCATTGTTGCAGGATAAAAAGCCACTCGTGAAGAAATTGCAGGATATGGATATTCAGGAACAGATGTCACAAGAGCAATTAGTCGATTATGCGGATGAGATGAAGCTGGATTTAATGACTGATGATGATGGTAAGATTATTGTGATGGATGATAAGGATTTGACGATGTTCGTGAATCTTTTAAATGAAGATTATTATGTTGCACCAGTAAATGGTAAACGCTATGAGATTAAATCAAAGAAATTACTTAATGAACCAGAGGGTGAACCACCAAGGGGCTAGGATGCCGAATACTTATATTAGATGTACTCACTGTGGGAAGGTTGAATTAGTTAAGTCGAGGTGTGATGAGACTCAGGATGCGATAGTTTTGCCAGGAGTCTGTGCGGAATGTTTTTGTCGTATTTTGAATACCGGCCGAAGAGTGCTTCTGAGGAAGGATTGGACACAGGTGAGCTTGAAAGATCAACTTGATGATTGAGTAATTTATTTATACAGAAATTTTTTACATTTAATGTATAAATAATTGACTCAAAGGAGAGAGATGAAAAAAGCTATTAAAATTGCACTTGCTGCAGGTGTGCTCTGTGGCGTAGTGTTCGGCTCGATTAAATTACTTGAGCTAACAAAGAAAAAAGAAGTTGTAAAGAAATATTCAGTGATCAGCACGAGTTTCCCGGGCTATGATTTTGCAAGGGCAGTAGCTGGGAATAATACAGATATAAATGTTAAGATGCTATTGAAGCCTGGAGCAGAGTCACATACTTTTGAGCCGACTCCTCAAGATATTTTGGCGATCAAAAACAGTAACTTGTTTGTTTATGTCGGTGGTGACTCTGATGAATGGGTCAAGAAAATTATTTCCGAAATTGATTCAAAAAAGACAAAGGTTATGAAATTAGTTGATCTAGTTAAGACCAAGAATGAGGAATTGGTTGAGGGGATGGAAGATGATGATCATGACGAACATGACCATGAAGACGAGCATAAGGGACATGATCATGACCATAACCATGACCATGAGCACGATCACGAGCATGGTGAACACAAGCATGAACACAAGGACGACGATGAGGCGGAAGTAGATGAGCATGTTTGGACAAGCTTGAAGAATGCTAAGGTGATTACTGAGAAGATTATGAAGGAAATGATAGCTTTTGATCGTGAAGATGAAGCGAAGCTAACTGAGAACGGAAAAAGCTATATGGCAAAGATCGAGGAAACTGATAAAAAAATTGCTGATATGGTGAAAGTAGCTAAGCGTAAAGAAATCATCGTAGCTGATCGTTTTCCACTAAGATACTTTGTCGATGATTACGGTATAAAATATTATGCTGCCTTTCCTGGATGTTCAGATCAGACTGAGGCAAATACAAAGACCATAAGCTTTATCGTGAAAAAAGTGAAGGAAGATAAGATTCCAGCCGTGTTTAAGATTGAACTATCGAATGGGTTGATAGCTGAAACAGTAGCAAAAGAAACCGGGGCTAAGATTTTGGAATTTCAGTCTGCACATAATATTTCAGAACGCGATTTTGGTTTTGGGGTAACTTATGTTGATTTGATGGAACGAAACTTTGAAGTTCTGAAGCAGGCTTTAAACGACTAGGATAATAAAATGGATACAGAAAAAGTGCCGTTGATTAGTGTCGAAAAACTTCAGGTGGAGTTTGAAGGACATAAAGTTTTTTCGAACTTAAGCTTCGAGATTTTTGCAGCGGACTTTATCTGTATCGTGGGGCCAAATGGGGCAGGGAAGTCGACATTGATCAAGACTTTACTCGGACAGATTAAGCCAAGTAAGGGTGAAATTATTTTCACAGGGTTGAAACAAAAGTTTATTGGATATATGCCGCAGGAAAATAAGATTGATAAAAACTTCCCAGCTTCGGTGGAGGAGATTGTGCGATCGGGAACTCTAAACCAGATCGGTTTTCGGCCATTTTATAAGAAGGCCGAGAAAGATATGGCTGAAGAATGCATGAAGCAGTTGGGGATTTTAAACTTAGCAAAGAGACATTTTGCGGACTTATCAGGAGGCCAGAGGCAAAAAGTTTTATTAGCACGCGGCCTTGCTGCAACGAGGAAAATGTTGATCCTGGACGAACCTTCGAATAATTTAGATTTTAAATCAAAGAACGATCTTTATGAGAAACTTATAAAATTAAATGAGGCTGGGGTGGCGATTTTGATGGTGACTCATGATTTGGATCATAAGAACCTAATTGGAAAGAAAATTTTGGCACTGAATGGTGAACAGTATTTCTTTGGCGATACTGAATCGTATGTGGAGAAAATTCACCATGTTTGATATTTTTGAAATGTTTGGACAAGCTTTTATTTTGAGAAGTTTTATTGCAGGATTTTTTATTGTAATAGCGGCAGCATTGATCGGAACTTCTCTTGTTTTACGTCGTAATGCGATGATTGGAGATGGACTTTCGCACGTGGGATTTGGGGCATTTGCGTTGGCTACGGTTTTTAATTTTGCGCCGCTAGAATTTGCTTTACCGATCGTGATTTTGATGTCTTTTTTGATTTTACGTTTAAACGAACAGAATAAGGTGCAGCCTGATGCAGCGATAGCAATGGTCTCGGCTGGTGCTCTAGCGTTGGGGACTTTTGTGATTTCGATCACAAAGGGAGTGAATACGGATATTAATAACTATCTGTTTGGGAGTATTCTTTCGATATCTGAAAGTGATTTAATACTGGCTGTAGTTTTCTCGTTAGTGGTCATATTGTTGTTTTTGTTTTGTTATAACAAGATTTTTGCGTTGACTTTTGATGAAGATTTTGCGAGAGCGGTGGGGATCAAAACGGATTTTTATAATATAGTTTTTGCGGTATTATGCTCGATTGTGGTGGTGCTCGGCATGAGGCTGATGGGGGCGTTATTGATTTCCAGTTTAATTATTTTCCCAACAATGTCGGCAATGCAGGTGGCAAAAACTTTTAAAAAAGTGGTGATTCTCTCAACGGTGATTTCCTTGATCTGTTTTGTATTTGGAATGATAGTTTCTTATAATTTTGCTACACCAACTGGTTCAACCATTGTCCTAGTAAATGTTTTGGTCTTCTTGTTTTGTCGTTTTCTACGGGTGTAGAAACGAGGACTTTGTTTGATAAAAAGAAAAATTTGGGATAGAATATTTATAATTCTTTAGTCTATATCTTCGTCTAAAAATATTTGCGCAATGCGGTTTTTAGTTAAGACTACCTTAAAATGAATTGTTAAACGGAAAGGACTGAATGTTTAGATTACTAAAGTATATGAAGCCATACGCATGGCAGTGTTTTGCTATTGTGCTCGCGGTAGGTTTGCAAGTATATGGGGCATTGATGCTCCCAACGATGATGGCCGAGATCGTGAATAGTGGGATTATGAAAAACGATACTAACTTCATTATCATGACTGGAGGCTTAATGTTTGCCGTAACTGTAGCATCGTCGCTGGGGACTCTAGTGTCTTCGTATTTTTCAGCTAAGGTAAGTGCGGCGATTAGTCGTGATATGAAGCATGACGTGTTTGCTAAAGTTCTTTCTTTTTCAATAGCGGAAACGGAACATTTTTCAACGGCTTCGCTAGTTACGCGTACAACTAACGATATTTCTCAGGTACAGCAAACGATGGTGATGTGTCTATCGATGTTAGTAAGGGCACCGTTAATGGCGGTGGGGGCAGTAATGCAAGCTTTTGTGGTGGCGCCGGATATGACTTGGATTATTGCTTTAGCAGTTTCGATTTTGCTTGTTTTTTCAATCGTGATTATTTCAATTGCGATTCCGAAATTTGAGATTTTCCAAAAATTAATGGATAAAATTAACCTTTTAACAAGGGAAAACTTGACTGGTATTAGGGTGATTCGTGCCTTGAATAAAGATGACTTTGAGGAAAAAAAGTTTGTGAAGGCAAATAATGAATTAACTAAGACCGATCTTTCAATTGTGAAGGTAATGCAATTACAGACACCGATTATGCTTCTGATCTTTAACGGTACTTCGCTTCTTGCGATTTGGGTGGGAATAGCACGTCTTGGCATGGATATTAGTTATCTTGGTAAGATGATGGCGTTTATGCAGTATGCAACGCAGGTAATTATGTCATTTTTATTCTTGACGATGCTTTTTGTGATGATTCCGCGTGCAAATGTTTCTGCAAAGCGTATTAATGAGGTGTTGACGACTGAGTCGGAAATCCAATTTCCAGATGAGATGACGGAAGCACCAACCGTTGAGGCCAGCGTGGAATTTCGTCATGTCGATTTTAGGTATGGAAAATCAGAGGGGAAGGTACTAGAAAATATTTCGTTTAAGGCAGAGGCGGGAAAAATCACAGCATTTATTGGATCAACTGGTTCAGGTAAGTCTACGTTGATTAATCTGGTGCCAAGGTTTTTTGACGCGACGGCGGGTGAGATTTTGATTTCAGGTGTAGATATTAAAAAGTATCCAGAAGCAACACTGATGAAGCGAATTGGCTATGTGCCACAGAAGGGCTATTTATTTGCCGGAACGGTACGCTCGAATATTTTGTTTGGTGTGAATGAGGGGTCGATTGAGTCAATGAAGAAGGCGGCAAAGGTTGCGCAGGCGGCTGAATTTATTAATAAAATGCCTGAAAAATATGAGTCAAAAATTGCGGAAGGGGGAACTAATGTGTCAGGAGGCCAGAGGCAGCGGCTTTCTATTGCTAGGGCACTTGCAAAAGAGCCAGAGATTTTGATTTTTGACGATGCTTTTTCGGCACTTGATATGAAGACCGATAGTAAATTGAGGGGGGCGTTGAAAGCTGTGACACAAAATACAGTTACGTTAGTTGTGGCGCAGCGAATTAGTACAATTAGAGACGCAGAACAGATTATTGTGCTTGATAAGGGGAAAATTGTGGGGAAGGGGTCACATTATGAACTTCTAGATAAGTGTAAAGTGTATCTGGAAATTGCGAAATCGCAGTTATCTGATGATGAAATTGCACGAGAACTGAGGATTAGTAAAGAGAAAGCGGGGAGAAAATAATGGATAGTAGCAAAAAAGGAGCAGGGAAAGTAACGACTGGCCCAAGGAATTTCAAGGTAGTATTAAAACGTTTTTGGCAATCACTTAGGGAATGGCGAGTGCAAATTATTATGGCTGCGATTCTTTCATTAGTATCGACCGTGATGTCGTTGTTTGGGCCAATGATTCTTGGAATGATGACGACTTCAGCAACGGAGTCTTTGAAAAACAGTGGAGAAATTGCTTGGGGAGAGATTAATTTCTTGGCAATGATTTTAGCGGGACTTTTCTTATTATCTGCTGTGGTTGGGTATATTCAGGGTGTAATAACTTCGATGCTCTCTGTGAAATATGAGAAGAAGTTACGCGAAGAAATTTTGGCAAAAATCAAGAGATTACCAATGGAGTATTTTGATCGAACGCCAAACGGTGATGTGATGTCAAGGATGATCAATGACGTGGATACGATTGCGAGTTCGCTAGCTGAGACTATGACTCAGATTATTACTAGTGTAATATCGCTGGTTGGTTATTTATTGATCATGCTTTATCTTTCGGTGACGCTATCCTTAATTGCGATTATTGCAGTACCAATCTCGACAGTATTTATTGCAAAGGTTTTAAGCAAGGCAAGAAAACACTTTGCGGCAGAGCGGGAAGTTCTCGGTCAACTTAATTCGGAAATTGAAGAGAATTACAGTGGTCAGTTGATCATAAAAGCAAACAATCATGGTTTACAATCGCTTCGAGATTTTCAAGATGTGAATAAAAAATTATATGAAGAGACTTGGCGTGCGCAGTATCTGAGCTCACTAACTTTTCCGTTAACGCACATTTTCTTGAATTTAGCCTATGCTGGGGTTTGTATGCTAGGTGGATTTTATGTAATTTCTGGGGTGATTACGATTGGTGGAATTCAGGCGTTTATTCAATATCTCAACCGTTTTAATAGGCCAATTACCGAGGTAGCTCAGCTTTCAAGTACAATTCAACAGATTATGGCAGCAGCGGAAAGGATTTTTGACTTTCTTGAGGAACCAGAAGAAACAGCGGAAGATTTCAAGAGTTTATATCCTACAATTGCAGGTGATAGATTTAAGGGTGCGGTAGAATTTAACAACGTAAGTTTTAAATATAATACGAAACCTGTTATTAAACATTTTTCTGTAAAGATTGAGCCTGGCATGCAAGTGGCAATTGTGGGTCCGACGGGTGCAGGAAAAACAACGATTGTGAATCTCCTGATGCGTTTCTTTGATCCAAATGAGGGAGAAATTTTGATTGATGGGGTAGATACAAAGAAGATAAAGCGCAGTGAGGTACGCGGCTTGTTTGGCATGGTGCTCCAGGATACTTGGCTGTTTTCGGGGACGATTATGGAGAACCTGAAGTATGGAGCAAGGAAAATCACGGACGAGGATGTCTTTAAGGCGGCAAAGTTGGTGGGAGTTGATCACTTTATTAAGTCGCTACCGGATGGTTATCAAACAATGATTTCAGAGGATTCTGATAATATCTCAGCTGGTGAAAAACAACTAATGACGATTACGCGGGCGGTGATCAGTAATCCCTCCATGATGATTTTGGATGAGGCAACCTCTAATGTTGACACGAGGACTGAGCAGTTGATCCAAGATGCTTTTTCAAAATTAACTAGGGGGCGCACTTCGTTTGTGATCGCACATCGTTTGTCGACGATTCGTGAAGCGGATATGATTCTAGTGATGCGAGATGGTAATATCATTGAGCGGGGGAATCATGATGAACTCCTAAAGCAAAATGGCTTTTATGCAGAATTATATAACTCGCAATTTAGTGAAGATATGTAGATAAACTGATTACTGTGGTACTATAGAACTAGTAAAAACTAGGAGGACTGTTGTGGCGAAATTGTATTTCAGATACGGGGCGATGGGCTGCGGAAAAACGATGCAACTTTTGCAGGTGGCTTTTAACTATGAGGAGCGTGGACATCGGGTCTGCGTGATGAAACCAAAAACGGATACAAAGAATGGCGAAAAGCTTTTGACTAGGATCGGGCCAGAACGAGTGACGGATTTCTGTTTTGAGAAGACAGATGATTTATTTAAGATTGTCGAGAAGTTACAGAAAAAGAAGAAGAAAAAAATTTCTTGCGTGTTAGTGGATGAGGCACAGTTTTTGACGCGTGAGCAGGTCGATCAGCTGATGAAAGTGACGACAGATTTGGATATTCCAGTAATGGCTTATGGTCTGAGACTAAATTTCCGTTTGACGGATGGCGGCTTTGAAGGGGCAACCAGACTTTTGCAGATGGCGCATGATATTGATGAAATCAAAACGATTTGTGAATGTGGAAGAAAAGCTACACTCAATGCAAGATTCTTAAATGGAAAGTTCTTGGCGGATGGCCCGGATGTCTTAATTGATGATGGAACTTCTGAAGTGGAATATCGGGCAATTTGTCCAAAATGTTATGCGGAATACGCAGCGGGGAAGAAATGTTAATCGTAATTGAGGGGCAGGACGCGACTGGGAAAGACACTCAGGCGAAGCTTTTGGCGGATTTTTTGCGAGAGCGAGGCGAAATAGTAACGGCTTATTCCGAATCCGGGACTGGATCTTCTGATCCTTTTGTGTCGGAGATTGCTAAATTAACTTATCGTACAAAACAAGACATTAATCATCGAACAAGAGTTTTATTGTTTTTGGTGAATCGTTATGAGCAATGGCGAAAAATTGCGGAGCCAGCTCTATCGCGCGGTGAAACGGTGATTTTGACGCGCAACTGGTTATCTACATTGATCTATGAAGGCTATGCGGGTGGCGTGTCGAGGACTTTGATTGCGCGTTTACATAAGGAAATAATGCCGGAATATTATTTTAAGCCAGATAGAATGGTGATTCTGACGCTTTCAGATGAGGAAAGGCAAAAGAGACTGGCAGCACAGGCTAAGGAGCAGGGACGTGTGGGGGAGGTACTAAAGACTGAGCCTTCTGAGTTCCAGAAGAAGGTTAATGGTGCCTACCTAAAGATTGCTAAAGAAATGGGGATTGATACTTTAGATACGAGTGGGACGATTACTGAGGTACATGAGAGGCTGTTGAAGCGACTAAAGCTAATATAGGATAATGGCGGAAGTGAAAATGAGCAGCTTTCACGCGAGTTGGAAAGATTTTTTGGAACAAGAATTTCGACAAGATTATTTTTTGGAGCTTTCTAAGTTTTTGCATCTTGAATATGAGAATAAGAAGATTTTTCCGAGAAAAGATCAGGTTTTTCGGGCTTTCTCAACTGATTTTAATAAAATTAAGGTGGTAATTTTAGGGCAGGATCCTTACCATACGCCTGGAGTAGCGGATGGTTTGGCTTTTTCAGTGAAGAATGGTCGGGAATATCTGCCACCGAGTCTGGTGAATATTTACAAGGAAATTGATTCGGATGTTGGGAAGAGGGAAAGCCGGAATGGAGATTTGACGTCTTGGGCTGAACAAGGGGTATTGTTGTTAAATAATGTATTGACTGTGGAAGCGCATCTGGCGCGCTCTCATCGAGGCAAAGGCTGGGAGATTTTTACAAGGCATTGTGTAGAACATTTAAGTAAAAACCGAGAACATTTGGTGTTTATTCTATGGGGAAGGGATGCAAGAGAAAAGAAGAGCTTGATCGATGGAAAGAAACATCTGATTCTAGAATCAGCACATCCGTCGCCACTTTCTGCCTATCAGGGATTTTTTGATTCAAAACCGTTTTCGAAGACGAATGATTATCTGAATGAGCACGGTTTGACGCCAATTGAGTGGTAGGTTGCTTTTAATATAGGTAAGGGGGCGGGAGATGTTTGGTGTGGTGATCGTTGCGAGTATTTGATATTTTTTTGCTGTTATAGTTTTAAAAAAAAGAACCCGTTAATGCGGGTCTTTTTTGTGAGGTTATATCGAGATGCGCCAATAATTAGATCGCGTTGCAGATTGAACCACCACCCTCTTTTTTGTAGAGGATAGCAACTTTACGTGAACCAGAGGCATGAACTGCGTCTTCACCTTCACAGGTGGCGTTGGTGACGATGCTGATGGTGTGGCCCTTGGAACCAGTTTGTTCATATGGGTTACCAGCGGTAACATCGTCGATGCCATTTGGGCGACCTTCAGATTGTTCAACCCAGGTTGATTTCGAGCGCTGACCGTTATTGCAGATTTTGGTGGAAGCATCGTAGGAAGTTGCTTCGCGGCAGGAGGAAATGGAGAGTGAGTATGGATCACCGTCTGGGTCAACAAATTTATCTTTTGCTTCAGCACTGATCAAGAGGTAAGAATCGTAGAAGTAAGCCCAAGATTGGTGATTGAGCGTACGAGTGATGTTTTGGTCGACTTCGGCGTGGCCAGAAACATAGTTACCATACTTGTCGGATGGAATTGCACCGCTGTTGTTACTTTGATAATTGGTGATGGCAGTACTGAGACGTGAGATGTCAGAGACGCGCTGGGTGTCACGGCGGTTACGAGCTAGAGCTGGGAGGGCAATGAAGACCATAAGGAAGATAAGGCCAGCAATACCAAGGACCAACACTACCTCGATGATGGTGAAACCCTTTTTATTTTTAATATCTTGATTTCTCATTTTATCCTTTCTTTGTGGAATTTAGGAGTGTTTCTTTACCCAAATCATACTCAAAAACGATAGAAAAATCAAGGGGCTTATGCTAATATACGGATAGTGTTGTGGTTACTGTTTGTTGTATTTTTTAGTTTTGGTGCGATATTCGGATCGTTTGCCTGTTGTCAGGCGGAACGAATGTTTTTGAAGTCTGAGGGGAAGGAGCTTGGAAGGAGATCGCAATGTCTTTGCTGTGGGCATAAGCTAGAATGGTTTGAGCTAGTTCCTATTTTGTCATGGATTTTCTTACGCGGGGCGTGCCGAAAATGTAAGAACAAAATTGGTAAAATGGAGCTTTTTTCAGAGATTGTGATGGGGGTGATTTTTAGCTTAATTTTATGGTTTGTCTTAAAGCAGGCTGGGCTGTTTGGGTTGATCGGTGGTGTAAAAACAGTGGAAGGGATTAGTGCGGGCGGAGCGGCTGATATTCTTGGAGTTCGAGATGAACTGGCTCTGAAACTATTATGCAATCCAGTAGTGATTTTGAGACTTGTAATTTTACTTTCCAGCGCGGTGTTGTTTTGGATTTTGTTTGTTCATGATTTTAAGTGGCAGAGTTTACCGAGCTGGATTTTATATGTATTGATATTTTTAGGTATAGCGTATTTTGTATTGAACGAAATGACGAGTCTTGGCTTTATGCAGGAGGGGGGAGTTTCGGGTGTCACGAAAATGGTTGGAAAGTTGGCGTTTTCTCAGCAAATAACCTTCTTAAAAAGAGATTTAGCGGGACTTTTTGGAGGATTATTGATTTTACCGGGATTGTATTTTGTCCTATATAGATTTTCATAGGAAAAATTAGTGGGTGGAGGAGACTATCTCCTAACTATTTCAATGGTGCTATTCATTGGTAGGTTTGAGTTGGCGCTGACCCTACTTTGCGTGGCAAATTTACTAGCTTTATTCTTGAACGTGAGGAAAATTTTAAGGAAGAAAGAAACGAAGATTGCATTTGGGCCGTATTTAATACTGGGTTTTTGGATAGTGTTGTTTTTGTCACAGGAAATTTTGCGATATCTGTATATTGTATCGGTATGAGAATTGTGAGTTATTCTTTAGTCTCAGTATGAAACTTTTCGTGGACTTCTTTGAGATGTGGATCGGTGATATGGGTGTAAATTTGCGTGGTAGCAATATTAGCGTGACCGAGTAGACTCTGGACAGAACGGATGTCGGCGCCATTCATGAGGAGATCGGTGGCAAAACTATGGCGTAAAGTATGGGGGGTGACATGTTTAGTGATACCGGCAAGCCTAGTATATTTGCCGATGATGCGTTCAATTGATCTTGGGCTGAGCCTACGAAAGTCACCAGAGGTATCTGGGATATTTTGATTAGATGAGTTGTTGAGAAAGAGGGCGGGAAGAGTGTCGGTTCTGGCGTTTAAATATTCTTCAATATGTTCGGCAGTGGTTTGATCGATGAAAATTGGGCGATCTTTTTTACCTTTACCACGGACCATAAATTCGCGGCGTGCGAGATTGATGGAGTCACGGTTGAGATTACAGAGTTCAGAAACGCGAAGTCCGCCAGAGAAGAGTAGTTCGATGATGGCGCGGTCGCGGAGGCCGGTTTCAGTATCGGTGGGGATTTCAGAAAGTAGGTGAGAAACTTCGTCAAAATGGAGAAAAGTCACCTGTTTTTTGGCAGCACGTGGGAGATCTACCAGGCTGGGGTCGAGGGATTTAATACCGCGCTTAGCGAGATATTTTAGAAAGCCGCGCAGTGCAATAAGGTGGTAGCTTTGGGTTAAGGCGGAAAGTCGTTCGTGATTTTGGTTGTCGTCAAAGCGGTTGAGACGGAGGCGGAATTTGCGAAGGATTTCAGGAGTTAGATCGGCAGGTTTGATGGTAGCACCTTCGGGAAAATCCTGTGTAATAAGATCTAAGAAGCGAGCCAGATAGAGGCCATAGTTCTCGGTGGTCTTGGTGGAACGGCCTTTTTCAATTTCGAGAGATTCAAGAAAATCACTAATTAAATCGGAGATATCCATAAGAGGTATTATAACAGATTATGTTATAATACGGTTATGGATAATATGGAGAACCCGAATTCGCAATCAGAAATGACGCCGCCGGCTGGATTACAACCAACTGGCTTTCAGTCTAGTGATCTTCAGTCAACTAACCTTCAACCAACTGACCTTCAGTCTAATGGATTGCAGATGAAAGCACCGGAAAAGACCACGGCGCAGGACGCTGATTCTGATGATTCAGTTTTTCATGTTTTTGGAAATGCTAAAACGGTTGAGTTTGACCAGAGATTGGCAAGTCAACAAATAAATATGAATCCAACAGAGAAAATGGTGGTGGAACCTTTGACTGGAAGTAGTGTCGTATATGATGCGAGTAGTGAACAGGGGGTACCAGAGAATGGGTTTCCGGCTGGGTATGGACCAAACGCGGGAATAAAGAGAATTAAAAAACCAGTTAAGCCAAAGCTTAAAGAGAGAATTAAGCGTTCATTTGGTCAAATGACGAAGAAGCAAAGGAGACTTTTGGTGATTATACCTTCGGTATCCTTGATTTTAATTATTACTTTATCGCTTGTGGCTATGGTAACTGGGGTTTTTGCGACTGATTATTCGAAGACCTATAGTGTGGCTAAGTCGATAAAAAATGAGTTGCAGAAAATTCGTAGTAATACAAATTGCGAAAAAGTAATTGAATACAATGATAATACTTTTACGTCAATGGAAATTTATCAAGGATATGTTGAAGAATGTAAAAAAGCTGGACGGGGAATTAGCGAGCAATTAATTGAAGAAATGGGGGATACTGCCGGTGTCTTGAAGGATGTTGAGGTGAATCGTCGTTTTGAAGCCTTCAAGGTGGCATTGAATGAGAGCAAAAATGGTAATGCGGATATGGAAAAAACTTTAAACCTATACTCGATTTGGCATAGCTGGATTTTGACGGAGGCTTCTGGTGACAAAAGTCATAATGGTTTCGAGTGGAGTGAGGCAGACATTAAAGATGCTGCAAAGATTTTAATTGAGTCTGGAAACGAGAAACTGGCGGCGTACGGAAATCGGTGGGTAGAATTAAAAACTGAGGCAGCAAAGGCAGCGTATAAGTTTTATCACACTTCGGAGTCAACGGAAGTGGTGGACTATGCGGAGGCGAAGAGTGATATGGAAGCCAAGAAGGCGGCTTTCTCGGATTTTCAAAAAGAAAAACGACCGGACATCGTGACAGAATTCCCATTGCAGCAGGTGAATCTTGCAAATATTTCGGTGAAGTTTGAGGAAATGTATAGCTTTATTCGAGAGACTTATCAGAAGAATTATAATAAGCGAGTTGGTGGCTGTAAGGAACTGATCAACGCAATTATCTGTGATTAAAGTATTTGACAGGGTGTGATATAATCGGGAAAAGATAAGAGCATAGCTCAGGGAGTATGTATGTCACAAGATAAACCTGCTAATAAAAATAAGGAGGTCGATCTTGCCGACTTCGTACAGAGGACGCTGGTGATTTTTAAGCCAGATTCAATTCAGCGAGGGATTGTTGGGGAAATTCTCCAGAGATTTGAGCGTGTTGGCTTGAAAATTGTAGGTATGAAGATGGTTAGTCCAGATCAAGCACTCTTCAAGAGGCATTATGAGGATATTGGTCAGCTAATTTCACGCCGTGGCGAGGAGACGTTTATGTATAATTTGAATTACATGATGTCGGGCCCGATTATTGCGATGTGGCTTGAGGGGGTTGAGGCGGTGGCATTGGTGCGTAAGATCGTTGGACCAACCGAGCCAAAGTCTGCAGAGATGGGGACAATTCGAGGTGATTTTTCACACATGAGCTTTGGTTATTCAAATGCGAAGAAAATTGGTGTACCAAACTTAGTACATGCCTCTGGGAATCCTGAAGAGGCAGAAAAAGAGGTGAAGCTTTGGTTCACGGAAGCTGAACTCTATGATTACGAGGATTTGAACGAGAAATATACTCGCTAGAACTCAAGAATTTGGTGTGGTATAATAGATTTGTGTTGGCCTGGTAGCTCAATGGATAGAGCAGCTCCGTCCTAAGGAGAAGGTTGCGAGTTCGACCCCCGCCCGGGTCACCATAAATTGAAATTATATGACAAAACTAATATTTGATGGGCAGCGTGAGGGGGAAGACGTAAAGTTTATTTTTCGTCGACATTTCACTACTGCAAAAGCCGGAGTTATTTTCCTAGTCGTAATGACATTTTTGGGATTAATTCCGCTTTTTTTGTGGAAAGGTGACGTGAGGATGTTTTGGACTTTTTTGGGTTTTGTCTTTGTGGGGCTGATTGGCTTCTTTTATTCCTATATGATGTGGTATTTCTCGGTTTATATCGTGACGAATCAGCGAATTAGACAGATT
Organism: Candidatus Saccharimonadota bacterium; assembly: GCA_013332965.2. GTDB lineage: Bacteria > Patescibacteriota > Saccharimonadia > Saccharimonadales > Saccharimonadaceae > Nanosyncoccus. The sequence goes on from JABCPR020000003.1 coordinate 20,206, forward strand.
TCACAAAAAGGTTTATTTAAGAAAACTGTGGTGGATTTGGGACTGGATAAGATTCAGAGCATTTCTTATGGAATTACTTCGGTGATTGGTGGGGTGATGGGGTATGGAACGATTTTGATTCAAACGGGAGTGGGCGATTTGGTGATTTCGGCAGTGGGGAAGCCGGCAGAAATCTATGAAAAACTACAAAATATCGTCTCGGATAATACAAAGTAAGTGGAGAGAAAAATGAAGAAACATGAAAATAAAGAGGGTGGGGAGGCAAAGAAAGATTCAATCTTAAAACGCTTGAGAGAGCGTAAAGAGCAAAAAGAGATTGAAGAATTTAGGAATAAAACTGAACTTGAAAAGATCGAGGAGAGACGTGAAGAGGTGCTCTCTAAGGGGCGCAAGTTTAAATACCCATTGCAGTATGCAAAGTATCGTATCGTGACATTAACGATCGTGATTTCACTGGTTGCAGTGATGCTAATCAGTGGTTTCTTGTACGTGGCCTTATATAAGTGGCAGAGCACGGATGCCGTACTATATCGTTTAACACAGCTAGTACCACTACCGGTAGCTTCGATTGAGAATGAACAGGTTAGGTACTCAGATTATCTAATGATCTATAAGAGTACAATTACGCCGATTGAGCAACAGCAGGGAAAGTTGGGGAATGAGAAAGATACTTCATCGATGGAGTCGCATTATAAGCGAATGGCCTTAACAGAAGCAGAGAATTATGCTTATGCCTTGAAGCTTGCGAATGAATATCATTTAACAGTAAATAAAGAAGAGATTGATAAGGCGCTTGATAATCACCGTAAGATCGGTGGAGTGGAGCGTAGTGAGGAAAGTTTTAAGAAAATCCTGGAAGATAATTTTGGTCTTTCGATGAAAGAGTATCGTCGAATGCTATATCTTTCTTTGATGAAGGAGAAGGTTTCACAGCAGATTGATAATGAGGCAATAAGGATATCCGAGACCGTACAAGCTGGGGTGAAGGCGGGGAAGACTTTGAAGGCTATTGCGGATGAGCTTGGTGATAAAGTGCTTTATGAAGAGACCGGTGGATTAGTGGATAAAATGAACGTAGATGGTGGTCGGGCTGGAGTTGCGATGGAGCTAGCTGCTGGCCAAACTTCTGATCGCGTAATGTCTTCGTCTGGGGATGGATATTATTTCGTGACTTTGGTGAATAAAACAGAGTCATCGGTGAATTATACTTCAATTAAGGTTCCGTTTTCAGAATTCAATAAGCGAGTGAAGCAAGTACGCGAGTCGAGCGGCGTGAAAGAATTTATTAAATTAAGTGAAGAATAGAAAATAAATTTTTGGGATAAAACTAGAATAAGAAAAGAGAACTGTAGGAGTTCTCTTTTTTAGGATCTTCTTGGTGCGAGTAGAGGGAGTCGGACCCTCGTCTCTTCCTTGGGAAGGAAACATAATAGCCGTTATACGATACTCGCAATAGTATTATTTTAGCATAGAATAGAAAAAAGGCAGAAAAGTCTTGCGAAAATAGAGGTGATAATATATACTACTGGTAGTGGATTCGTAGCTCAGTTGGTTAGAGCGCTGCCCTGTCACGGCAGAGGTCGCGAGTTCGAGTCTCGTCGGATCCGCCACATATACAGCTTTAGGGCTGTTTTTTGTTGTATGCAGAGAAAAATGGATTTTATATTAAGGATTGGAGTTCAGATTACTGTATTAATTTTGCTTTTTATGAATATTTTCAAAAATTAGATTATCGGCTTTATCTCGGTAATATTTGTGTTCAGAGTCACTTTGAATAGTCCAGCAGAGGACTGGATGAGATTTGCGAATTCTTTGGATGGTGGTTCTTTGAATAATTCTTTTATCAACGGAGAGAAAATCTGGCTTGAGCCAATGTATGAGGGGGAAGCGGAGAAAAATGGATCCAAAATAGATTAAAATTCGTGGTCGACTGGCAATGAGTAGTCCGGTTGGGAAGGTGGTGTATTTTTTGAACCAGTGTACAATGCGGGGGTCAAAACTTTTAATAGCGAAGTTTGTAGCTGAGTAAGTTTTTTGATATTCAAGAAGAAGACTAGTGGTCTTTTTGCAAAAATTTTTATAGTTGACGAAAGGTTCAGATTTTAATTCGACAATCAGAGGAGTTTTTCCCGCAATGAGGTCTAGAACTTTTTTGAAGGTTGGAATGCAGTGCTCGTCCGTGGTTTGCTCAGATTGCAGGGAAAGGTTTTGAATATCTTCGAGAGTACTTTTCTTTAGCTTGATTGAGCTTTTAGTGAGGCGCTTTGTATTGCTGTCATGGAAGACAATAATTTTTTTATCAGAAAGAATGTGAATATCGAGCTCGATGGCAAAATGATGGTCAATGGCATTCTTAAAGGCAGCAAGTGAGTTTTCCGGGATAAAGGTTTCTGTGTTATTTTGGAAAAAGGTACCATGTAGTCCACGGTGAGCAAAATTTTTATCACACAAAAAGGAGAGGCTCGGGTTTGATTTAGTTTGATTATGTTTATGATTAACAGAATTATGGGGCATAAAATAGATATAATAACTGACTGAATAAATATATTATAGCAAAAAAACAGAGAGGTGGGTGAAACTTATGAGTTGCTATGTTTCGCATATCTTAGAGAAGAATAAAAATTATGGTATAATCTGATTGTTGCCATTGTAGCTCAGTTGGTAGAGCAGCTCATTCGTAACGAGCAGGTCGCAGGTTCGATCCCTGTCAATGGCTCCATTTTTTATGGTCTTATTCAAGCTTTATATTCTAAAATTTACTAAGCTGGTCCTATATTTTTTAGGGCTAGCTTAGGAAGTCCAATGCTGAAGTGGCGGCTATGGCGCCGTCACTGGTAGCTGTGACGAGCTGTCGGATTTCTTTTGAACAGCAGTCTCCAGCTGCATAAAAACCTGGTAGGTTAGTTTCGCAGCGATGGTTAGTGATAACGAAGCCAGCTTCATCGGTTTTTAGATTATGTGTCTCGATAAGGTTCTGGAGAAGTGATGTACTAGGGAAGATACGACCGATTTCAATAAAGAGAGCTTTGATATAAAGAACGTTATTAGCTTTATCGTAACAACTATATGCTGCAGAATCGATTGGATCGAGTTTTGATATAATGTCAGAATCGGTATCGGCCGACTTTTCTTGGTTTTTAAAATGATAAAACTGTTGTAGAGGATTTTTGAGACTAACTCCAGAAAGAAGACCATCCTGCTCAAGTAGAACTTTAATTTCGTTATCGGCGATAATGTGAATATTTTGACGGGTTTCAAGTTTTTGAAGGAGTAATTCCTCGGCGCGAAAATGAGTAGAGCGATGAATGAGAAAGACGTTTTTACATAGGTCAGAGAGATATAAGGCTGAGAGGGCGGCTGAACTACCACCACCAACGACGGCGACGTCTTGATTCTTATAGAGTGAACCATCGCAGGTCGCACAAAAGGCGATACCTTTACCGACGAGATTAGATTCATTTGGAAGATTAAGCTTACGGCTAATAGTACCAGTGGCGAGAATAACGGTCTTAGCCTGGTAGATTTGATCCTTGGTAGTTAATTGATAGATGTTATTTTGTCTAGATAAATCTAGAACAGTCTGATAGGTGATTTTTTGGTTAAGGGCTTTTAACTGAGTGTAGAGATTATTTGAGAAGTCAGCACCTGAAATGTTGGGAAGGGCTGGGTAGTTTTCAACGAGTGGGGACTGGAGAATTTGACCACCGTAGGTAGTTGATTCGAGTAGGAGGACAGTTTTGTTGGCACGGAGAGCGTAGAGTGCGGCAGTCATGCCGGCAGCCCCGGCACCAATAATTGCAATATCATAAATCATAGCTTTATTATAGCAAGTTCTGTTTTAAATAAGACATGATATGATTATAAGTAATGGTACAACTTGGTATTGAGGCAGGGAAAGAATGGATTTTGAATAAAATTCGTAATTTTTTTGTTCATCGGGAGAAGAGTTGGGATATTGCTTGGCTCCGAGAGAATCGAGAGAGGATGGTGAGAATTTTTTTGGCAGCAGTGGAACAGTATAATTTATCGGCGGCGAATCGGGAGGTAGTTGATAAAAATGGAGTGCATATTGCAGAACGAATGATTGCGCCGGAAGGGTATAAACTACTTGTCGGATATCACCAAGATATGTTGACGGATAAAGAAGAGTATGCGGGATACGATGGGGTGTATGAGAGGCAGATTAATACTACAGTTTATACAAATTTATTAATTGCTTATAACTGGCAGACGATGAGAATAATGATTATTCAAGTAAATGCGGACTTGACGAATTATTCAAATATTTACGTTTTCTCAAAAGAGAATATTTTGAAGGCAAAATATAGTTGGTTTTCAGATATGTTCCAGATTTATGATAGGGGCGATAACTTGGTAGAAAATTTGGTTACATATTTAAGTTCAAAAAATCGAACAACTTTTGTGATCAATGGAGAGACGGATGAGAAATTAAGAGACGGGGATGGTTGTTTAATTTTGGTATACATGCGACAGGTTGAAGACAAGGCAGATTTTGTTAAGTTTTTTAAGGAATTTTCAAGACAGATAGTCTAAAATGAGTTGCTTTTTAGGGCTAAATAGTCAAATGGGGTAAAATAAGGTAAGATACATAGTGAAAGGATAAAATGAACGAAGGTGATATTAAGATATTAGCAATTGTGGGGATGAGCGGTTCAGGTAAGTCGGTTGTAGTAGACTACTTGACTGAAAAAGGATATCCGAAGGTTTATTTTGGGGGAATGATCTATAAGGAAATGGATCGCAGAGGAATTGAAAGAACGGCGGATGGTGAGAGTGAGAAGAAGTTCCGTGAGATGATACGAGAGACAGAGGGAAAAGACTGGGTGGTAAAACAAGTGATCGAGGAGACTCGTGGGTTGATTGGTGCTGGACAGAAGAGAATTGTGCTCGACGGACTTTATTCTTGGACGGAGTATAAGGCGTTGAAAAAAGAATTTCCTGGGCAGCTAACTGTTTTAGCTGTGGTGGTACCAAAGGCATTGAGGCATTTTAGGGTTGGCAAGCGTCCTGAAAGGCCATTTAATACTAAAGAAATTCAAGAACGTGATCGTTCAGAAATCGAGAACCTTGAGAAAGGTGGACCAATTGCGATGGCTGATCACTATGTGCTTAATGATGATTCTGTGGCTAAGCTACATGATGATGTGGATAAGATTTTGCAAAGAATTGAGTTTTAAATAGGTTAGGTGTGAAAGCGAGGTGCGCGAATGAAAACACTAGTAATCATCGACGGTAAAAGTGTATTTTATAGGGGGTATTATGCGATGGGGAATTTGTCGACGGCAGAAGGGGTGCCGCCGTCTGGTGTTTATGGTTTTGCGACAATTGCGATGGAGATCGTCAAGAAGCTGAAGCCAAATAAGGTGGTAGTCGCATGGGATAAAGCCCATACTTCAACAGCTAAACGTCTCGCGATATATCCGGAATATAAGGCAGGAAGAGTAAAGCCACCAGAAGATTTTTACGCACAGATTCCATATCTTAAGGAATTGATTTCTGCACTAGGTTGGGATTTTTTAGAAGCCGATGAATATGAGGCGGACGATATTATTGGTACGCTAGCTAGACAGGCAGACGAAAAACATGACTATATGACTTATATTGTATCTTCAGATTTAGATATGTTGCAAATTGTAGATGAAAATACTAAAATGTATCGGCTATTGAAGGGGTTTTCTAATATTGAAGAAATGGATATTCAAGCGATTGAAGAAAAATATGGTATTTTAAAGAGCCAGTTTTTGGATCTGAAGGCATTAAAGGGCGATAATTCGGATAATATTCCAGGTGTGCCAGGGATTGGTGAAAAGACGGCCGTGAAGCTCTTAAATCAGTATGGTGATATCCAGGGGATTTATGACCACATCGAAGAAATTACGGGATCAACTCAGAAGAAATTAATTGAGGGGAAGGATTCTGTCTTAATGTCATATCGGCTTGCTAAGATTATGACGGATGCGCCGGTTGATTTGGACAAAATTCCGGAGTTAGTGATTGACCAGGACAGAATCGTGGCGGCTTTAAAGAAGCTTGAGTTTAATTCATTGATTAGGAAATTTAGGGCTGAATTTGAAAACAAAGAAAGTTTAGCGGATCCTGAAGTTTTGGAGGATGAGAATATTGTCTTGAAATATCCAATCCCGGATAAGATGGTGGTGATGGCGGATATTAAGGAAAAAATGCATGCTTCAGAAGAGCTAGCCGAGGCGATTCTACTAGACAACAGAGATTTTTTTGATATAAAGCAGGCAGAGTTTCTCATTAATCCGCTAAGACGAATAGAGGCCGAGCCGAAACAAGTTTCGTTGCTTGCAGATGAGACCTGTGAGCGGGCACTTAGTGGGGAATATGATGATACAGAGAAGATTGAGTATGCAAAAGTAATGTCTGAGCTTCACGGGCAGCCAAAATTAATGGATATCTTAAATAAATTTGATTTACCATTAATTCCGGTACTCTATAAGATGGAAAAATGTGGGGTAAAAATAGACCTAGAATACTTTGCTGAGTTGAAGAGGGAATTTACAGAGAGAGTTAGTGAGCTTGAACAAAAAATTTATTCAGCAACTGGAGTCTGTTTTAATGTGAATTCTCCGATACAGTTGTCTAAAGTTCTATTTGAGGATTTGAACTTACCAACCAAGGGGATAAAGAAGACGTCTCGTGGTTTTTCGACGGGAGCGAGCGAGCTTGAGAAATTGGAGGGGGCTCATCCGGTGATCGAATTGATCAAGGACTATCGTGAGGATTCAAAACTATTATCTACTTATGTGTTACCGTTGCCGGATCTGGTTGAAGGAGATGGGCGAATTCATACGACTTTTACTCAAGATGTAACGGCTACTGATCGACTTTCAAGTGTGAATCCTAACTTGCAAAATATACCAGTAAGATCAGAGGATGGAAAACGTATTCGGACTGGTTTTGAGGCAAGAGAAGGAAGAACTCTGGTTTCTGCAGATTATGCACAGTTTGAGCTGAGGCTAGCGGCAGTGCTTGCTGGTGATGATAAATTAATTAAAGCCTTTTCTGAAAATGTAGATATTCATACTAAGACCGCTGCGGAAGTATTCAATATTCCGATGGAGCAGGTGACTAAGTCGCAACGTCGTGCCGCCAAGATTATTAACTTTGGCGTGATGTATGGGATGAGTCCAAAAGGTTTGTCGGATGCGGCAGATATGAGCTTCATGGAAGCGAAGCAGTTTATTGATGATTATTTTAAGGTACGACAGCCGATTAAGAATTATCTTGATAGGACTTTAGAGCAAGCACGTAATCTAGGCTATGTTGAGACGTTCTTTGGTAGAAAACGACCAACGCCAGATGTGAAATCTGCAAATTATATTGTTAGAATGGCGGCGGAGCGGGCTGCACAGAATATGCCAATTCAGGGTACGGAGGCAGATTTGATGAAACGCGCGATGATCCAAGTAGATAAAATGCTGAGTACTAAATTTATGGGGCGAGCGGACTTGGTGCTCCAGATTCACGATTCATTGATTATTGAATGTGACAATGAAGTACGGGATGAAGTAGCTAAAGGATTGGTAGAAATTATGGAGGGGGTGGCACCAGAACTTCCAATTCGCTTGAAGGCTGATGTGTCAGTTGGAGAAAACTGGGGTGAACTATAAGTTAGGGATTTATCAGGCGCCAGAGGGTGGGATAGTTTTTGATGTAGATGTTGAGTCAGAAACATTGTGGGCGACCCAAACGCAAATTGCGCAACTTTTTGACGTGGATAAAACGGTAATCTCGAGGCATTTGAAGAATATATATCGCGAGGAGGAATTGGAGGAAGAAAAAACCTGTCAGAAGCGAAATGAGATACGTACCGAAGGGGAGAGACAGGTGAAACGTGAGGTTAAACGTTATAATCTGGATGCAATTATTTCGGTTGGATACCGTGTGAGCTCGGTGAAGGCGACAAAATTTCGTGTGTGGTCGAATAAGATTTTGAAGGAATACATTACGCACGGAGTAGTTGTAAACAAGACACAGTTGGCTCAATCAACGGATGCGGAAGCAGTAAAAAGGCTGAACGAGATTAAGGGGGCGATGGCAATTATTGAGCGAGTGATTTTGCAAAATGAGCTGTCTGGTGGGGAAGCAAGCGGCGTGATTGAGGTGATGGCGAAATACACGAAAAGTTTTCAGACAATCAGTGAATTTTTGAATGGTCAGTTTTTATTGACTAGTAATAAGCGTTCAAGACACGAGCTTTCGGGTGTGGAAATTGAAAATTTGGTAATTGACTTGCGGGAAAAGATGGGGGAAACGGATGACTTTGGCGCCTTAGTGGATGATAAAAATGACTTTGAAGGGGTGGCAAAGTGGCTGCGGGACGGATATGAGGCTTCAGATACGGTGGCGAAAAAAGCTGCCAAGATTTTATATAATGTTGTAAAACGTGAGCCATTTAAGAGGGGTAATCAACAGATCGGTGGATTATTATTTGTGGTATATCTAGCAATGAATCAGCTTCAGCTTAGCAGTATGGGGGAGACAAAGATCTCAGATAGGGCGTTGACAGCTTTAGTGCTTTTAATTTCTGAGAGTGAGTTTAGCGAAGAAGAGCTTTTGATTGATTTGATCTGTAAACTACTTGAGCAGTAGTGACACTAAAAGTGGTTGTTGAACTGGAAAAATGATATAATAGAAAAGATGAAGGATCTGCGAAAAGACCTCAAAGAAGTTTATTCTAAGCATCGCACACTTTTTACTTTAATGATCGTGATGTTGGTTTTTTCGATGATTTTATTTATTTACTCTTTGGCAAATCTACATCCTAATGCGTCCGTTGTAAAGGTAAGCTATGGCGATATCGGAAGATATCAGGGTGGCGAATGGTCTTCAATGTCAAATTCTGGTGGATATCATGATGGCTCTTGGCAGGCAATGTTGGTATATCCATTGTTTGCTTTGATATTTGACGTTTTGCATAATATTGTGGCTTTGAGGATTTATCGTAAAAAAGGTGAGAAAGTGGCTAATGTGTTTGTGGCAACCACAATTGCGTTAATTTTACTTTCGATATTAACGTTATGGAGATTGCTTGGTGAGGGGTAGTCTAAAGCTTTCAGATTAGTTTTAATTTTTGTTTGAGCAAGAGAATATGAGAATAAAAAAGAATAAGGAGCCTGGAATCGTAGAGACGAAGCGCTCTGACTGGGCAGACTTGGAAATTCCGCTGGGAAAAAGGACACGGAAATATCGAATGTTGGAGATTTTGCCAGGTGCACTATCTTATACAATGATCTTATTGCTATTTGTACTGTCTTTTATTAGTCCGATTGTGGGATCTTATTATCTTCTTTTGATTATTGCGACGACTTTAGTGAAGGCGGTCGGTGTAGTATACCGCACAGTTCAGGGGTATAATGCGACAAAGCGAGCAGACAAGGTCGATTGGCATAAGAGGCTTGCGGATTTAGAAGATCCACATGGAAGTTATGAAAAATTGATGCTTGTAAAAAGTCGTGAGTTTGAGTTTGATGAGCATGTAGAGAACTTGAAGATGATATCAGTAGGTAAGGACTTGGTGATTTCAGAGAAGGAACTTGATGATAATGGGAAAACTCCGAAAATTGTTTTTCCAAAACCAAACGAGATTTATCATGCGGTAATAATGGTGGCCTATAATGAGGGATTAGATACATTGATTCCAACCGTGGAGGCGGTTAAGAAAAGCAGCTTTCCAAATGAGCGAACAATTTTTGTGTTCGGATATGAGGAGAGAGGTGGAGAGGCGATGCGTGAGAATGCAAAAATCTTAGCGGAGAAGTTTAAGGATGATTTTTGTCAATTTATTCCAGTAATGCATCCAAAAGATTTGAAAGATGAAATTCAAGGGAAGGGACCAAATTTAAATTATGCGGCTGGAGAATTGGTGAACTATGTGAAGAAGGCGAAAATTCCGATTGAGAATGTGATTGTAACTTCACTTGATTCGGATAATAAGATGTCGAAATGGTATCTTGATTATGTAGCTTATCAGTTTATTGTTCATCCAAATAGACAGAAACTTAGTTATCAGCCAGTATCGCTATTTACAAATAATATCTGGGATGCGCCGGCCCCAATGCGAATTATTGCGATTTCGAACTCATTTTTTAATATTATTTCTTCGATGCGTTCACATACTTTGAAGAATTTCGCTTCACACTCACAGCCGCTTCTGGCGCTTTCTCAGATGGGCTTCTGGAGTAAAAAGACAATTGTGGAGGATGGTCACCAATATTGGCGCTCACTATTTTATTTCCATGGGGACTATGAGGTATTGCCAATCCATGTGGCGATTTATCAGGATGCAGTTATGGAAGAGACATTCCTGAAGACTTTGAAGGCGCAGTTTATTCAATTACGCCGTTGGGATTATGGAGCATCTGACGTAGCTTATGTTGGCGTGAGGCTGTTTTCGAAGGATCGCAAAAGTATCGGAAAGATGTCATTCATGCCTTTGTTTGCAAAATTTATGAGATTACTTGAGGGGCATGTGACACTGGCTGCAATTTCACCAATGGTGGCATTTGGTGGCTGGGTACCAAAATTACTCAATGCCAGATCAAAAGATTTATTAGCATTTAATTTACCAAATACGATTAGCTTAATCCAGATTTTTGCATCTATCGGCTTAATGACAACTATTCTGTTTTCTTTAAAGATGTTGCCGCCAAGGCCGAAGAATATAAGAAAACCAAAGATTGTGATGATTTTACAGTGGATTTTAATGCCGGTAGTGGCAATTGTTTATCAATCTTTTACGGCATTTTATTCACAGACTCGCCTTATGACAGGAAACTATATGGAAAAATTTGATGTGACAAAAAAGGTTGTCAAGAATAAATAAAATAGTCTTTTATATTAAAAAAGCACCTGACGGTGTTTTTTATTTACTAATGGTGGGTCGCGAGGGATTCGAACCCCCGACTTCCTCCGTGTAAAGGAGACACTCTAGCCAGCTGAGTTAGCGACCCTAGTTTTGATAAGTTTACCATAAAATGTGGTAGAATAAAAGAGTTAAATAAGAAAAGGAAATGTCATGAGTAGTACAGAGAATTTAGAGACGCAACACGTGGAACGCATGCGACATACATTGAGTCATGTGATGGCGGCTGCTCTGACAGAAATGTATCCTGGAATTGAATTTGGTGTTGGACCTGCAATTAAAGATGGTTTTTATTATGATGTTGATCTTTCTAAGGTAAAAGGCAGCGATGGTGAGGCAGTTAAAATTTCTGATGCAGATCTGCCAAAAATTGAGAAGAAGATGAGAGGAATTATTGCAAGAGGATTTGAGATGCAATATTCTGAGAAGGATCGTGAAGCTGCGCTTGCCTGGGCAAAAGAAAACGGACAAGAGTATAAGGTTGAATTAATTGAAGAACTACCGGAAGGTGAAGTGATATCTTTCTATAAACTAGGCGATTTTACGGATTTATGCAAGGGTCCACACGTGGGGAGTGCAAAAGAGATTGGTGCTTTTAAGTTGATGAGGGTGGCAGGAGCTTACTGGCGTGGTGACGAGAAGAAAGCGATGCTAACTCGTATTTATGGTGTGGCATTTGAGACTGAGGAAGAATTAAAAACTTATCTCAATAGACTTGAGGAGGCTCGTGCGCGTGACCATAGGAAACTTGGTAAGGAGCTAGACTTATTCTGTTTTTCTGATTTAGTGGGGGCTGGATTGCCATTGTTTTCACCTAGGGGTACGATGCTCCGGGAGATGATGTCTAATTATTCATTATCCTTACGTGGACGTTCAGGATTCGAAAAGGTGTGGACGCCACATATTACAAAAGTTGACCTTTATAAGGCTTCTGGGCATTATGCAAAATTTGGAGATGAATTATTTATGGTTCACTCGCAGGTTAATGGTGAGGAATTTGCTTTAAAACCAATGAATTGCCCGCATCATGCACAGATTTTTGCTTCAAGGCCAAGGACCTACAAGGAAATGCCAGTACGCTATATGGAGGCGACAACAGATTATCGTGATGAAAAATCTGGTGAGCTTGGCGGTTTGTCTCGTGTAAGATCTTTAACTCAAGATGATACTCACGTATTTTGTCGTAAGAATCAGATCGAGGCTGAGATCAAGAATTTGGTTGGAATCGTACGTGAACTATATACAACTGTTGGAATGAGTAAACTCCGCGCTAGATTGTCTTACCGCTCAGATGAAGATAAATATCTTGGCGATACTGAACTTTGGGAGATGGCTCAGAGGCAGATTAAGAATGCAGCAATTGATAATAATCTTGATTTCTTTGAGGCTGAGGGTGAGGCAGCATTTTATGGTCCAAAAATCGACTTTATGGCTGAGGATGCGATTGGTCGTGAACATCAGGTGGCGACGATTCAGCTTGACTTTGTGCAGCCGGAGCGGTTTGATTTGACTTTTGTGAACGAGAAAGGCGAAAAAGAGCGCCCAGTGATGGTACATCACGCAACTTTGGGTTCTATTGAACGCTTCTTATCGGTATTTATTGAGCATACTGGTGGCTGGTTCCCATTCTGGTGCGCACCTGAACAACTAAGGATTGTGACGGTAAATGATGAAGTATTAGACTACGTTTCTGAGATTGAAAAGATTTTAAGTGAAGTAGTGCTTGAGAAGCCATTGAAGCATAATGATCTAAGATTTACAGTTGACAAATCAGATGAATCGCTTGGTAAGAAGATTCGCCGTGCAACTAGTATGAAGATACCAGTGGTTTTGATTGTGGGTCCAAAAGATAAAGAAGCAAGAATAGTGAGCTTACGCATGAAAGACGTGGAAAAAACAATTGAGCTAAGAGAAATCGTTGATTTCTTGAAGAATCTAGATTAAGAATGGATATAGGCTCAGCGAAAAGTTGGGCCTATTAAATAGGTATGCTAGAGAAACCGGTGATTGTAATTGTGGGGCCGACCGCATCTGGGAAAACAGGTGCGGCAATTGATTTGGCGAAGAGAATTAGGAGTGAGATTATTTCGGCAGATTCAAGAACAATCTATAAGGGGATGGATATTGGAACAGCAAAGCCAACTAAGGATGAGTGTAAAAAAATTGTTCATTACGGATTTGACTTAGTAGAACCTGATGAACGATTTACGGTCTACGACTGGAAAAAGTATGCAGAGAAGAAAATCGACGAGATTCGCTCTCGCGGGAATTATCCGATCGTGGTTGGAGGGACTGGCTTATATGTGGATGCGTTGATTTTTGATTATCAATTTGGTGAGAATAAAAAAGACTGCAAAGACAGAAAAAAGATGAGGGATGGATACTTAGTTTACGGAATTAAATGGGAGAGTGAAGAGTTGCGAACAAGAATTATTCAGCGTGAACAGCAAATGTTTGAGAATCCGGAATTAGTGCAGGAGACGAAACGATTGGCCCATAGGTATGACTGGAGTTTGCAATCGATGCGAAGTAATGTCTATCAGTTTGTATGGAAGATGATTAATGGAGAGATTAACCAGGGGGAGGCAATAACTCTAGGTGCATTAGACGACTATCATTTGGCCAAGAGACAAATGACTTGGTTTAAACGAAATCCTGAGATTAAATGGTGTAATTTAGAATCAGTGGTTGATAAAATTATTGAGGACTTGGGGCTTAAAATAATTAAATAGTACTTTTTAAATTAATTTGTTCAATCCGAAAGGTTTTTGTGCAAAAATATTATGTTGTGATAGAATAGAGGTAAGATGAGTAAAGAAAATAATACTCCACTAGAAAAACTATTTGGATCAAAAACAAGAACAAAATTATTAAGCCTGTTTTTTGGTAATCCTGAGCGTTCTTATTATGTACGCGAAATGACAAGGGTAATTGACGAGCAGATTAATTCTGTGAGACGTGAATTATTGAACTTGGAAAGCATCGGGATTATCAAAAATGAGACTTATGATAATAAAATTTATTATTCAGCAAACAATAAACATCCTTATGCGAGAGCACTTGTAATGCTTTTCTCGAGCCGTACTGACGTGGCGGTAGAGACTGCCGTGGTGAAGCCTAATGCTTGGGAAGAATATGTGCGCCCAGTAAAGAACTATTTAACATGTCTTATTGTAACGAATCGCTTGCCTGGACAGGAGGGGGTTGACTTGTTGATTGTGGGGGACGATAGGACGAAGAAACTAACTCATTGGGCAGAGGTGGTAGAAAAGAAAGAGGGGAAGCCTCTGAATTATGTAATTATGTCACGAGATGACTTTCAATATCGCTTAAACGTGAAAGATCGTTTTGTGTCGGAAGTACTTGAAATGTCAATTTTGGAGAAAATTGACCCAGAAGGTATTTTGGCGAGACGCTGATATTGATCTTGCTGGGTATATTTTAGCTACTTTTGTTGAAATAGAAGAGATTGATTCAGTTTAATCCAAGCAGATGATAAAAAATAAAGGAGGAAGTATATGTTTGAATTAGAGAGTAAGAATCCTAATGAAATTACTATAAATACTGCGACAAAAAATATTGTGATTGATTTTGTTAATGGAGTAATTTCTGCTGATTTGCCAGTGGGGAATATTGAGGGGCCTGGAGAATATGAAATTGGTGAAGCTGCAATTCGCGGAATTAGTGTTGCTAAGCATACTAAGACTATTTATGACGTAGAAGTTTCTGGTATACATATCGGAATTATTGGTGACTTTGATGAGAGCTTGGATGAGCTTGGAATCTCAGATATTCTATGCACCAGTTCCGTTAGGGCGATTAAAGAAATCAGTCCAAAATTGATTATTGCGACCGGAAATATTGATGGTATGGTGTCTGACTTAAAGCTTTCTGCTAAGGTGGAGAAGAAAATTAAAATTAAGAAGATTGAAGATCTTCCTTCTACACAAGAAGTAATCGCCTTGAACTAGAAAAGCTATAAACAATATAGACGCCGATGAAAAAATTAGAGTTTTATTTATAATAAAAAATAAAAGCAATTAGGGATAGGTAAAAATAGAGTTCAGTAAAATGGACTCTATTTTTGTTTAATATTTGGGAGATTTGATTTATATAAAAAAGTTGTTCAAGGATTCGCAGAACTTTACTCAAAAAATAATAGATAGGTGAACAAATATTTTATTGAATAAATTATTTGTTCAAAGGCGAGTGACACTTAGTCGTTGGGTGATAGGGGAATGTATATGGGGTTTATGTTATAATTATTGTATGAATTTTGATCTATTTGCCATAGCAATTGTATTTATTATTATTCTTTTTTCGATGGTATTACACGAGATGGCTCATGCGTACATGGCATATTTTCTTGGCGACACGACAGCAAAGGAGGAGGGGCGACTATCGATTAATCCTCTAGTGCATATTGATCCTCTAATGTCGATTGCAATACCACTGCTATTATTTATCTCAGGGGGTCCAATTTTTGGTGGGGCGAAACCTGTCCCCGTATCGAAGAGGAGATTAAAAGGTGGAGAATGGGGGATGGCACTGGTGGCAATTGCTGGCCCGTTAACGAATTTTCTTTTAGCTCTTCTAGGGTTTTTAATTGGCTATTTTTCTGGTTTTTTGACACAGGGGGGATACCTGGGGCTGTTTTTTAAACAGATGGTATTAGCGAACCTAGGTTTTATGATTTTTAATTTGATCCCAATCCCACCGTTAGACGGTTCGCGTGTCTTGTACGCGATTGCTCCTGATGGTGTGAGAAGTATTTTAGGAAAACTTGAGGGGAGTTTTGGGGTATTTTTGGTAATGGGACTAGTTTACATTTTCGGTGGATATCTTTCGGTTTTTACCTCAAGTATGATGACATCAATTCTTAAGTTCTTTTACTTTATTGTTGGCATACACTAAGGTATGCTATAATTAAGGTACCCTAGTGGCGGCATGATTTTCCTGAATAGTCATGTTTTAGGGGTTTCGCGGTGTTATCTCCGTGGAGATACGCATAAGAATCTACCCACCTGTAGTTATTACAGGGAAAAACAGGTCACTAGGGATTATGAATTTTTGGAAATTGTGGGCATGAAACAGAAAGTAAAAATTGTAGGAATGATTCGGAAAGCGGATCATTTTTTAGTGCTCAAGAAAAACAAAGGTAGGATTGAGGATGCTCCGGTTTGGGAGTTGCCAGCTAGTAAAATTCGTTTTGGAGAGCAACCAGAAGAAGCGATGGCGAGACTGGTTGATGAAGAATTATCTATTAGTGTGAAGAAAATTAAGTTGAGAGACGTCATTACCTTTACAGAATATGTGGATTCATCGAAGATCTATAACTTATATATCATATTTGATATTGAAATTGATGAAAATGGCAATGAAAAGATAAAACTTGGTGAAAAATATTCAGCATACAAATTTTTAGGATTTAATGATGATATATTTGCAAGTGTAAATCTTAGCAACGCGACGGCTTCTGTGCTTGAAATTGAGTTAGGTAGAACAAGTAGCCGCAGGGGTAGGGAGGTGACTATTGGTTTGCGAGGAGCGGCGAGTGCGCCAACAATTTACATCGACGGGGCTTCAAGAGGGAATCCTGGGCCTTCTGGTATTGGGTATGTGATAGTGGATGAAAACGGAATGGAGATTAAAAGAGGTGGTGAATTTATTGGTTTTGCGACCTCGAGGGTTGCTGAGTATTTTGCTTTGAAAGAGGGGTGTGAGCAGGCGATTGAACTAGGATATAAAACCGTGAGATTTGTATCAGATAATCTAATGATGGTGAACCAGATGAATGGGGTGTATCAAATAAAAAATAGTGATATTTTGCAAATTTACAATGATATAAATAATTTAATTTTGAAGTTTGAAGCAGTAGCTTTTGTACATGTAAGACGAGAGCAGAATGAGGCAGCGGATGCAGAAGC
>JABCPR020000004.1 GCA_013332965.2 Candidatus Saccharimonadota bacterium
GTAATAAGGTCCTAGATAATGTAATTGCTTATGGAGATGCACTAGTTAGAGCTGGGGTCACTAGTAGAAACAAATTTAGAGATAGGTACGGGAATGTCAGTCTCTCAGGTACCTCAAGGAGTGGACGAAGTGGTGGACCAAGAAGTAGAGGAGGCACACCATCATACAAGATGGATACTATGTCGCTTATCCGTGGAGCGTTAAAGTCGTCTAGCAGAGGTAAGACCTCGGTCAGCTTTAATCGAAAAGCAGCCACTAAGGCCAATACGCGGGCGATAAAAAGATTAAATTTTTCAAAAATTAAGCGATAAATGTGATAAAATACAGTTAATAAATAATATCCGTTCTACCTAAATACTGGCGAACTTAAAGCAAGAAAAAGCTGAAAGTCGTCAGTATTTTTCTAGAAAGGTAGAAATGCACTTAGATAAGATTATCCAGAAAGCCTACAAGATGGCTACTGGTGATGACGAAAGCATATCACGGTCTGAGCCGTCGTATGGCAAGTACGTCAGTATTCTTAATGATCTGCAAAGAGACTGGTATGAAGAGTCGTTGATACTCCCCAATGAACGCTGGGCTAGTCTTGAACGGGAAGAAACTATTATTATTTCATCTGATACACAATACGATTTAGATGGAGAGTTAGCGATACATCCATTGAATTATTCCCCGCTCTCGATTACCTTACCAAGTGGCGGAGTAATCATACCTAAGCTTGTTTCAACTACTGAATTCATTAGAAGCAATGACAAAAATATCTATACAGCGTCATCATTCGGTAAAACCATTAACTTTAAGAAAGATTTTGTAAAATCTGCTATTGGCGGAAGAATCACCTACCCATATTACGTGAATCTAGAAGAGATTTCGAATGATGATGACAACATTATTGTAGATAACCCAAACTGGCTAGTTTATATGTTAGCTGCTGAAATTGCTAGGTCAGATATCGTACAAGCTGGCCAATACGGCAACCTTGTCGCACTTGCGCAAAATGCCATGATAAGCATGAAAAACCGCCAGAGAGGGCTTAGAATTGCGAATATGGACCCATGGAGGAATAAGAGATGATTACCCCGCCTAAGTCAACAAAATCCCCATCAGTATCTACTCTAGTACTTGATAACTGGAATCGTGGGCGCGTCAGTGTCTTTGATGAGAACCGCGGACTGATTAATGGATTAGATGAAAGCCTGAACGTTTGGCTAACCCAGGATGGCGTAGCGGAGCCTCGTCCTGGACTTAAACTCTATGGAGTGCAACCAGAAAATGAAATTATTGGAATCACGGAAGTAGTCTCTGTGGAAAATGGTTGGCCGGTGAACTATTTATTGTCTGTCCAGCGCGATCCAAAAGCTAAAAAAGCATACGTCTATTACGCTAAAGATGGAGACAAATGGAAGAAAGCGGAAGGTATTGAATATACAGGTGATGCGATCGATGCTGAGTACAATTTCTGTCAGACCGACCAGAAGTGTCTTATCTTTAATGGTATTAATAAGACCCACTTCTTTGATTTCTCAACTAAAACCGTAAAGAAATTTGAAAAATTAACACAACCAACGGATCTAAAAATTACTAAAACAGGCTTAACCGACGGTGGCGTAGTTTTAAGATACGGTATCACGTCACAATCTTATGGTGAGACTATGCCAGTGTATTTCACAACTCAGAAGGTAGACCGCGAGAGAAATAACTGGGAAGCTGGAAAGCAAACAATAACACTAGAGTGGAAATGCAATGACCCGAATGTACAGAGATTTATTATTTATGTAGGAAATGAGGTAGGAAAAGAGCAGTATCTCGCAGATGTCGCGAATGACGGCAGTGGAAGCTTCAAATTTACTGATACAGGTGTACTTTTTGCACAACCTGGGACAACTGCTCCTGAAGCCGATACTTCTGAGGGTATTGTGGGGAGACGCGGCACAAACATTAACGGTACAGTATATGTACTTGGTGACATTAAAAACCCATGGCGTATCTATTATGATGGTGGCACCCCTAAAACTGCCTTAAATTTTTCATACTCTGGTGGTGGATGGATTGATGTAGCACCTGGTGGTAAAGACCTCCCTAATGCCGTAGTAGACTTCCGCACTGGTAAAGGTGACCCAGTTCCTACAATTTTCCTGCAGGGGACCAATGGCTTTGGCTCAATGAAGCACTTATTATCAGACACTATTACTATTGGTGAGGTGCCAATTCCGAGCATTAAAGTCCAGGATGCAAACGGCCGTGAAGGTACCGATGCTCCTAATGCTATTCTTAAATACCAAGAGAGTCTACATTATCTATCTAAGAACGGTGTATTTACAACCGGCACACAGCCTAATATTCAGAGTATTCTATCAACAACAAAATCATCTGCAACTATCTCAAGAGATTTTGAGAAATTAAACACAAAAAACCTATCAAAGGCTTCCGGTATTGTTTATGACGGTAAATTAATCTGGGCATTGCCAGTTGGGACCAAAGAAAATAACCAGATTTGGCTTCAAGATTTAGATCGTGGTGGTGCTTGGATGTTACCGTGGATGATACCGGCTAAATTTTTACTGCATTACGGATCTAACGATGGTAAAACTCATCAACTTGCGATCGTAAACAATAAGGTTTGTGAGTTTGATTACGATGCAATGGCAATCGATGTTAATAAGACTTTCGAAACTAAGGTAAAAACTTCCAAAGTATACTTCTCAAAGCAGAATGACTATTCGAGAGTCCTAACGGTTTCAGTAGATCTGATTAATCCAGTTGGCGATATCACAGTAGCCGTTCGTGGTTTTACTAGGAGACGAGAAATCCAAAAGGTGATTAGAAAAAAGTTCAGGGATCAAACAAAGATTTTAGGGTGGGGAGACAAATTTAGCTTTTCATCACTAAAAGATTTAGGTTGGGGTAAAACCAGGCCTTTTAGTCAGGAAAGAACTACTGAGACGAAAAATATAGTATTAAAAATTAATAAAGATCTGAAGTGGGTTAGTGTGGAGATATCTTCTCAGGGAGCCATCCGTTATGGCGTCCATAAGATTAGGGTCAGACACGTACCGATTGGCTATCTACCGGAGAAAGGAGTGGGTGATGAATAACGATTCAGCATTATATCAGAAATTAGGCAAGATGGAGGCCGACATCAAAAATATCGGGGATCTTGTAAATGAGGTAAACCATAAAGTTGATACATATAACGTAATCTCTCAGCGCGTCACGGTACTAGAGGAGCGGGCGACAGATAGAAGTAACCGGCTTCATAAACTTGAAGAAAACCAAGCAAAAATCGTCTGGGCTATCGTCACGGCTGTACTTGGTGCAGTGCTAAAGTTTGTTTTAATTGACGGAGTACATAAATGAAAAGGATAGATTGGTTTAATGTGATTACTTGGGTGTTACTGATTTTAATCAGTATATCATTCTGGACGCTAGTAATAGTTCATGGACTTTTCCTTGGGGTATTAGTAGTAGTACTGGTTGGGATTATGTTTAGTTTAATTAAGATAAAGGAGAAGTAATGGATCTAAAACGTGGAGATACACAAGTCTTTTATGTAACAGTCCCATCGTCTATTGCCACGGATGGAACGGTGATGTATTTTATGGCGAAAATTAAACCGGACGACGATAAAAACGATTCTGCGGCACTTATTAGTAAAAGTTCTAGCGACAAAAGTAATGTTGGTGATAATGTCAGATTTAGGTTTGAACTAAACCCGAACGATACCAATAAGATTGATTTTGGCAACAAAAGCGTCCTTGAACTTGCAGGTGAATTTGAGATCAGAACCCCAGACGGCAAAGTTTATTCAGTGCCTGGGAAAAATAAATATATCAAAGTCAAAGTATACGCAGATATCCGTAGAGGAGGAACACTATGAGCGATCCGATTGAATTTAATGTATCCCTTAATGAACCTGTTAATTTTAATTTAGAGGTTGGGGATCAAGGCCCTAAGGGAGATGAAGGTGACACCGGTAGCAAGGGTGAGACTGGTGATCGCGGCGAAAAAGGCGACCCAGGGACGACCGATTATAACCAGCTACAAAATAAGCCTCAGTTAGACATCTATCTTAAAAAATCTGAAGCAAACACTACAACGGCAGATCTACTCAATAAAATCAACCAAAACACCGACAGTATTAACGACACGAAGAGCAGTTTAAGAAATTATGCTCTTACTTCTGATGTCAACGGCAGTATATCTGAGGCCAAGACGGAGCTAAATGAAAAAATCTCTCAAGCGGAGACTAGAATAAACAACGCAATCAGTCAAGCTAAGATCGAGATTAACGGTAAATTCACCGAGGCAGATAACAAAACCTCTTCCCTGGACACTAAGTTTACAAAATTAACCAGCGACAATAAAGCCGATATCACCCAGTTAAGAGCCAATCTTAATTTTACCAACTCTGCATTATCCACTCATAAGGAGCAAGTAGACAAGAATCTTGACGATATAAAGGTAGAACAAACCGACCAAGATACTCTTATTTCTGACATTCTCAATGCTTTCTCTGCCGAGAGCGATAAAGGCACAAACCTCAAGCTTAATACATCAGCTACTAAGATGTTGGGTATGACCATTTATGGGAACACAGAGCAGATTAACTATGTAGGCAAAAATCTAATAAATATCATAAGCAAACCAGAGTCTAACGGTGTTAATTTTTCGATAACCAATAATAACTATATCAAAGCTATTGGTACTATCACTCAAAACTGGGCTACTCTACCTTTTGCACAGTTTAATCTTGCACCTGGAGTTTATACTTTATCCAGAGAAGGTCAGAATAACTGTCAGCTATCCATCGATTCAAACACTAACGGTAATCATAACATAGTAAGACTAGCTCCAAACGAGCCTAGTAAGACATTTACCGTATCCACATATGAGACAAATTGCTACCTTGTATACAATATCGCAAAAAACACAAAAGTAGATATTACTGCAAGAATTATGGTTGAGCTGGGTGATACAGCAACATCGTACGAGCCATACACAGGTGGAGTGACCAACCTCTTTGACGGCGTATCAGGGTTGCCAGTTACCGTTGACGGTCTGACTCTAAAACAGAAAGACGGAATGATTGAATGTACTGGCACAACCACTAAAGACAATGTTAGATTCCAAGAGAAGAATATATCCGACATTCTTGAGAACAATAATGCCTATACTATTTATGCAGATACCGCCACGTCAGTCCTACGATTAACTGTCAGGTTAAAACGCAAAGACAATAATAATTACGAATACTATAATACCATCGATAATAATGTATCGACATTCACATGGAATACAGCGGTCTATTCCGAAGCCTATATTTATCTCGTTACGGGTGAAAAAGCGTTTTGGAATGGCTCTAACTCTGTGGCTAGCAGGTTTGGATTATTCAAAGGTGGTTCGTTCGATGGCAACGATTACGCCCCAGTGGGGATGAATAAGCCAACATTTGGCGAAATTAAAGGTGTAAGCAATACGACCATTTACACTCAAAACAAAAACCTCTTCGATACAAGGTTTGGTGAGAGAACAATTAACGGCGTGAGTGTTAAAACTTATCCTGACGGCTCGTTTGAGCTTAATGGAACGCCGACTAATGGATTTAGCCTAACGAATGTGTTTGGATCAAAAAGCTATGTTCCGTCAGGTAGCTATAAGATTAAAGCTGAGATTATCAGTGGTAGTGTACAAAAGATTGAACCTAGTGCAAAATTTTTGTGTGTCTATACAATTCAATCAAGTAGTACAGGCTCAAACTCTGGATATATTAGAGAAGCGGATATTGTCTCTGGGAATATTAAAGAATTCACCAATACCGTAAATAATCCGAAGACCGATATAAACACACCATACATTTGGATACCGTATCATATCGAGAATAAAAAAGCGTTTTACTCTTACAACAATCTCCGTATGAGGGCGACACTTGTACCTAATGGTGAGAATACCGATTTTGTTGAATTTAAGAACAATAGTTTATCCGCAAGTCTTCCAATGTTACACAAGGTTGGAAACTACCAAGACCGAATTTACACTAAAGATAATAGATGGTATCTCGAAAAAAATACGGCTACAAAAATCTTAAACGGTTCAGAAAACTGGATAAAGACAGCCGAGCTAGAGAATATCTTTATCTGTCAGAATATTATCAACGCCACCAAGAATTACGATGACGCTTACTTCTCGCACTTTAGTAATATCAAGAGATATCCAAACATAGACAAGACAGGAGCTATCAGAGGAGATAACGGCACTAACGTAGCTTTCTGTATGAGCAATATTCGGGATATTGCTGGTCTTAAGAATTGGCTTAATCAAAATAACGTTACCGTTTTAAATCCAATAAATCAGCCGATCACGACAGAGATAACAGACCCAGCTGTACTCGCAGAATTGAAGAAGCTGATGGGAATGAGAACATATGACGGAACAACTAATATTTCGATTACAGGAACTGACTTGACACCTGAGATTAAGGTTAAGTATATGAGGAAGATCAACTAAAAGGAGGTAAAAAAATGAGTAATTCAAATTTAGTAACAAGATGGTGGCCAGCTAACCCAACCAACTATACAAACGGTCGTGAGGGTAATAAGATTCAAGGTATTGTAGTGCATCACGCTGCCTCTACTTCACTTGAATCTATTGGTGCAGCGTTCGCACGTGCTGGACGTAATGGCTCTGCGCATTATGGCGTTGGTGGTAATCAAGTTCATCAGTATGTAGATGAAGCTAACACTACGTGGCATTGCTCCAACTGGTGGGGCAACGTTAGAACAGTCGGCATTGAGACGACCAATTCTACTGGCGCTCCAAACTGGGAGATCGCACCAGACACTTTTGAAACCCTCGTAAAACTTGTGGCAGACATTGCAAAACGTAATAATCTCGGAAGATTATGGATCAATCCAAAGGCAGACATGCCAACTCTATCCGGTCATAAAGACTGGTACGGAGCATCTACAGTTTGCCCAGGCCCAAGTCTTTATCCACGACTTCAGGAGATTGCAGATCGCGCCAATGCGATCAACTTCCCACCAGTAGTGTCAAAACCGTCTATCGTGTGGGTAGACATCACGCCGTTTGCATTAAAAGCTAAAGAAAAAATCGATATTATCGATCTCGATACGGGCGCAGACAAGGGCGATATCCTAGCTGGAATGGTTATTAGTAATCTCGTTCAAGAGGCAACCGTGAACGGAAAGAAGTATTACCGCACACTGTA
>JABCPR020000005.1 GCA_013332965.2 Candidatus Saccharimonadota bacterium
AGACTTCACAGAAATAAGATGTGCGTTATAACTACTATCAATAATCTTCAATCCATTTTTTCCATCAAAGTATGAGTTACGGCCTGGTGCTAGCTTGAGATTAGAAAAATCATAACGTGGCATAACTTTGAGATAATTCACTAATGTTTCGAGCATGGTTAGCTGGATGGCAATATCCTTAGACATTGGGCGATTAAATTCATACTCATGTGAAACACCATCCGCTGTCCCCTGCAAGAGGAAACTTGTGTGATTTGGTTCAACCTTATAAGTCTTCACCGCGTCCTTAGAGCACTTAATAACGGTAGCTTTAGTGAGATTTTTCTGCTTAATGCTGTCGAGTGCGCGATTCATCAGATCCACCTCGCTGTCGATAATTACTAGTTTTTGAGTATATTGCGGAAGCATAGCAAATTCATGAGTAATTGCCTTATCAAGACTTGAAAACAGGCCGTCTTTCACCTGTTGCTCAAATTGACAGGCATGGGAAAGACCAAGTGAGACCCAGAGTGTGACCTCAGGTCTTAGCCAGGAGGCTAAAAATTCAGCTTCATGTGGTCTTTCACCGTCAATCTCAACAACATAGAACTCCTCTTTGTGTCTATAAAAAAGTGATTTTATTGGAACGGCGAGGAATAAATAGAACCAACGGAGTTTCGAACCGGTGATACCACGCAAATTAACCATATCAAAAGCAATACCATAGGCGGAATTGGCGTCATGAGAATAGTGTGCTTTGTTCCCCAATGTGCATTCAACGAGATTTAACATCGTTGTTTTACCAACTGATCCGGTAATTGCAATTACGCGAGGATGCCAGCGACGAAAAGCAAAATTAGCGAAGAAGCGAAAGTAGGAGGCGACAATAAAATAGAATTTTTTCTTAAATTTCATCACTGGAGTCATACCTTAATTTTAACATAAAGCGAATAGATAGTGATAGAAATTTTTAGAACAGATTATAGACTGAGGGACTTTTGGTATGTTTGGAGGATTTTTAGATGGCGTTATATTATTTTGCCATAGCAAAAAAGCGTGCGGCGCGTTCAGTTTTTGGATGATCCATGACCTGTTTTGGTGTGCCATCTTCAATAATTTTTCCACGATCCAAGAAGATCATGCGCGTGCCAACCTCTCTAGCAAAACTCATTTCGTGAGTAACGATTACCATGGTGAGCCCGTCTTTCGCTAGATCGCGAATCACATCAAGCACTTCACCAATCATTTCAGGATCCAGCGCAGAAGTCGGTTCATCAAAAAGTACAGCTTCCGGATGCATAGCTAGAGCCCTAGCAATAGCGATACGCTGTTTTTGGCCGCCGGAGAGATATTTTGGCATCATATCAGCCTTATCTAAGAGCCCAACCCGCTTTAATAGTTGCCTCGCTTCTTTTTCGGCTGCCGCATCGCTTGTGTGTAACAGTTTTTTCGGGGCTAATTTAATATTTTCAATGACCGTCATATTCTCGAATAAATTAAAACTCTGAAAGACCATGCCGACCTTGCGACGGATTTGATTAAGATCAACTGACGGATCAG
The DNA here is from genome assembly GCA_013332965.2 of Candidatus Saccharimonadota bacterium. Lineage (GTDB taxonomy): Bacteria > Patescibacteriota > Saccharimonadia > Saccharimonadales > Saccharimonadaceae > Nanosyncoccus. The sequence continues at coordinate 1,540 of JABCPR020000005.1, forward strand.
TGATATCTACGCCATCAATAAGGACACTGCCTGAAGTTGGTGCAGCGAGAAGATTAAGACATCTTAAAAAAGTTGACTTGCCAGAACCACTAGCCCCCACTAGAACTACCACCTCACCATCATTTACTTTGAGATTAATACCCTTTAGGACATGCATATTATCGAAGGTTTTATAGATATTTTTTGCTTCAATGGACATCAATTTTCCTCCTTACTAATTTTCTTTTCAAGTCGGAACATTAGATTAGAAAAGACGGTTGTAATGACGAGATATAAAATGGCAGCCGCAAAGAGCGACTGGAAAGCAGTGGCGGTAAGTGAGCGAATATCGTCAGCCCCGCGCATAATATCACCAAGTCCAATCCAGCCAACGATGGAGGTTTCCTTAAACAGGGTAACTCCTTCGCCAATTAATCCTGGCATGGCATTTTTCATTGCTTGCGGCAGAACCACGTAATACATAGCCTTAAAATGTGAAAATCCAAGAGAGCGAGCTGCCTCAAGTTGTCCTTTATCGACACTCTCGATCCCACCGCGAATAATCTCTGCAATGTAAGCTGAGCTATTAATAGCAAAAGCGATTGCGGCAACGATAAGTTTTGGCATAGTACGGATGGAGCCAAAAACTACATAGTACATAATAAGGAGCTGCACGAGAGCTGGCGTACCGCGTATGATGCCAATATAGAGCTTGGCAAAAGCCTGAAGTGGATTAAAATCGGCGAGCTTTTGTAAAAACTTGGATTTTGTATATTTTGGTAATTTCTTGAGGAGTTTAAATGGTTTTGAAATAGAGGTGCGCAATAGAGCAAGCAGTAGCCCGAGGATTAGACCGGCGATAACCGCAATGGTGGTGAGTACCATAGTTACTTCAAAGCCATGCCAGAAATAGACCCAGCGACCGTTGCCAAAAATTACTTCAAAAAAGTCCATTAGATTTGTCCCTCCGCGGTGCCAAAATGTTTCATCAGTAACTTTTGCATACGACCATCTTCTTTCATCTTTGTGATAGTGTTATTGACGGCTTCTTGAAGTTTTTGATTTCCTTTTTTCATTGCAATGGCATAGGGTTCACGACTAAGTGGACTGCTGAGGATTTTGAGGTTTGAAAAACTAGCAACATATTGTGCGGCCGGAGCATTATCAAGAATAGCAGCATCCACGCGACCAGACACTAATTCCTGCAGGACGCTTGGTGCGGTTGGAAACTGAATCACTTTTGCACCATTGATTTGCTGCGCCATCTGATCGCCAGTCGTGCCAAGCTGAACGCCGATCTTCTTACCAACCAATTCATAACGGTTACGAATGAGGCTTTCTTCTTTTACGATGATCTGCTGAGAGGCCACATAATATGAGTCTGAAAAGAGTGCATTTTTGGCACGTTCTTCGGTGACCGACATGCCAGCCACCACTAGGTCAATTTGGCCACTTTCAAGAGCTGGCAATAGTCCGTCAAATGACATATCTTCGATTTTTAGTTCTGCCCCCATCTCTTTGGCAATTTCAGAGGCTAGTTCAACATCAAAACCGACAACTTTATCTCCCTCTTTATATTCAAACGGTTTGAAAGTTGCGTTAGTGCCCATTACTAAAACGTTAGCGTTGTGTGAAACCACGGTTTCACGGTGCATAATATCATAAAACATCCAAGAGACAACGCCAAAATAAAGTAGGCTTAAAAAAATTGAGATTATTTTATGTATTTTTTGGCCGCCCTTTTTCATACTTCTAGTATACAACTTTTCTATAATTTACATAAGCGATTTTCTGAAAATAGAAACCTAAGGATGTTTCTAGTCGATAAATAGGAGCCTTTCTCGAGTAAAAAATAATAGCCTACATTTCGACTGTGGGATTTACAAAAATAATAGCCCGAAGGCCATTATTTTAATTTTAGATAATTACATCTTGATTTCTGCATCAACACCTGCAGGAAGTGAAAGATTCTGCAATGCATCAATGGTTTTTGGGGTTGCGCTAGTGATATCGATTAAGCGCTTGTGGATTTTCATTTCGAAAGCTTCACCACCGGTCTTGTAGACGTGTGGGGATTTGACGACAGTAAAGGTACTGCGCTTAGTTGGAAGAGGTACTGGACCTGAAACATTAGCACCGGTACGGATGGCGGTGTCAACGATTTGTTTTGCGCTTTGATCAATTACACGATGATCGTAGGCCTTAAGACGAATACGAATCTTGAGACCTTCATTTTTGGCTTCAACCATTTGATTCCTTCTAGCCCTATAACTTCAGATACACCTAGACAGTGTGTCGATGAGTTTTTAGAGCTCAATTAATTTATATATTTGAATCATAATATATTTTTCTCACAACGTCAAGGGAGGAATAAAAATTGGACTAGCTCCCTAGTCCAATTTTCCTGTCTAAATAATTAGAAGTCTAATTATTTAACAATCTTGGTAACAACACCAGAACCAACGGTACGGCCACCTTCGCGGATAGCAAAACGGTCGTTGTTGTTCATAGCGATAGCTGCAAGAAGTTTAACGGTGAAGGTAACAGTATCACCAGGCATGACGATTTCTTTACCTTCTGGGAGTTCGACTTCACCAGTAACATCGGTAGTACGGAAGTAGAACTGTGGTTTGTAACCCTTTGAGAATGGAGTGTGGCGACCACCTTCTTCTTTCTTAAGGATGTAAACCTGAGCCTCAAATTCAGTGTGTGGAGTGATTGAACCTGGCTTAGCAATAACCTGACCACGTTCAATTTGATCACGCTCAATACCACGGAGAAGAAGACCAGCGTTATCGCCAGCTTCACCTTCGTTAAGAGTCTTGTGGAAAGCTTCGATACCAGTAACGACTGATTTCTGGGTTGGGTGAATACCAACGATTTCAACTTCGTCGTTAAGTTTGACTACACCCTGTTCGATACGACCAGTGGCAACAGTACCACGCCCCTTGATGGAGAAGACGTCTTCGATAGGCATGAGGAATGGTTTGTCGAGATCGTGTTCTGGGATGTCAAAGTATTCATCCATAGCGTGGACGAGATCCATGATACGATCTTCCATTTCGGTGTCGCCTTCAAGAGCCTTAAGAGCAGAACCCTTAATGCTTGGAGCGTTGTCACCATCGAAGCCGTATTTGTTAAGAAGTTCACGGACATCCATCTCAACGAGCTCAACGAGTTCTGGATCAGCAAGGTCCATCTTGTTGAGGAAGACGATTATTTTTGGAACGTTCACCTGGTGAGCAAGAAGAACGTGCTCACGAGTCTGTGGAAGTGGACCATCGTTAGCAGCAACTACGAGGATAGCACCATCAATCTGAGCAGCACCGGTAATCATGTTCTTGATGTAGTCGGCGTGGCCTGGCATATCAACGTGAGCGTAGTGACGCTTTTCAGATTCGTACTCCTGGTGAGAAGTAGCAATGGTAATACCACGTGCTTTCTCTTCTGGAGCGTTATCGATCTGATCATAAGCGACAGATTTGTTTACATCTGATGGAAGACGCTTTGATAGAACTGTTGTAATAGCAGCAGTAAGAGTTGTTTTACCGTGATCAACGTGACCCATGGTACCAACGTTGATGTGTGGCTTGGAACGGTCGAAATTTGCCATTCTAAATTTTTCTCCTTTAATATTAATTTCTTTCAGGCACTAATATTAACCAGCCCAAAAGTCTATATCTTATATTTTAGACGAAACTCTAGCTAAAGTAAAGAGTAAAATACTGTTCTAGTTTTTATTATGACGACGGTTTTTGATTATTTTCTTTAAGACCACTATTGTCATATATGTAGTATACGGGATAAAGATAAACAAGGGAATTAGGCAGATAATTATAGCTACCATCGCTCCGTGAGTGGCATGGTACCAGAGAATATTACGAATTGGCTCAAGCATTACGTGGTGCGATTCGTTACTAAAAACGATTGGCAATATAACCGCGAGTGATCCTACCAAAAACTGTTTTAATGCTTTTTGCTTCTCTCCAACGATGAGTAGCAATAGACTAATAAATATTGTGATTAGTCCTATTGTAGTGAATACAATTAGTTCAATCTGATCACAGAGATGGAAATAGATACCATACGGACCTGACTTAAGCCAGAGGAAAGTGGTTTGCATATTTTAGCTACCTCCTAACCCTTCCATATCGCCCACCTTCATCGCCCTTCAATTCCCACCCGTTTCCTTCTTCGCTAACCCACATATTATAATTACTAGTATGTTGAGCTACAATATAATTTTGATAATATCTTCCGTTATACCACCGTTCAGCATTATCTCGATATGTAACAAATCCCATATGGTCCCATGAGCCATTGTTTTCGTGATCAAGTGCGATAAAGTCCCCTACTATAATATTTTGCGCAAAGCTTCGATGGTTTGTTGTCGTATATCCTACCCCCATATATCTAGCAAATACATCAGCATTTATCCATGATACCGAATAGCTATGAATATTTAACCAGTTTTTCCTATGCCACCAACCATAATTTTCGTTACCATAAACCACTTGACTAACGCCCGAAGCGTGTAGGATTTGTGACACAAAGTTAGTACAATCCGCATCAGCTATAAATTTTTGCTTTGCAACTCCATATTCATCCGCATTCGGTGTCCATGCATATTTTTCCGCATATCTAACTGCAGCATTTAAATCTGGTAGTGTGCCTCTTAGTGCTCTAAGCTGCTCTTGCATATATGAAGAGGCTTCGACTGCCAGAGGAGCATAGTATGGCAGTAACATTCCAATTTTTATTTTCTCTTCTTTGGATAATTTATCTTTATTTCCAAGTGCCTTAATCTTTTCTAAGAGCTTTTCGTTACGATTATATCCCTCGTATATATCTATAAATGATTTAAAATTCTGTAACTCCTCATCATTTTGAAAAAATTCACTATTGTCAGATAGTGAATTTAATATTTTTTTATACTCAACTATATTGGATTTATTTATTTCTTTTAGTGAGTGTTTGGATGAAATTAGATTTAGAGTATTTGGAATCCTGTTGCGTAGTTGTTTTAGTGCATAGCTTTCATCAGTAAAAGTACAATATAATGGATTTATTTTTCCTTCAATTATCACAGTTTGTTCACGATCAATTTTGCCAAACTGCTTCAATATAGGAGAATCGCAGTGCCTAGTATTATTGAACTCGAGATTTTTGCCTATTGGCTCTGCTCCTGTGGCATATATTGGCGTAGATAATAATAGACCACCAATTACCGTTGTTATACCTAATAATATTTTCTTTTCGTAAGACATTTTACGTCCTCCTTATTTTAGATATACTTACACTTCAATATTACCACAATATACTTTTTTATCAAAATCTTTTCATAAAACCAAAAAAGAGACTAGCGAAACTAGTCTCTTTTTTAACTTTCAGATTACTTAGAACTGTTACGTTTTTCGATAATCTCTTGTGCAACGTTAGGTGGAACTTCCTCATATTGTGAGAGCTCCATGGAGGATGCAGCACGACCCTGGCTCATTGAACGGAGATCAGAGGTGTAACCGAAGAGGTTAGCAAGAGGAGCAAAGGCAGTAATGAGCTTTGCACCGCCCTGGAGATCTTCCATAGATTCAATACGACCACGGCGGGAGTTGACATCACCAATGACATCACCCATGAATTCTTCAGGAGTGGTTACTTCAAGTTTCATGACTGGCTCGAGAAGCACTGGTTTGGCACGCTTAATACCTTCACGAGTTGCAAGGCTACCAGCAAGTTTGAAGGCGAGCTCGGAAGAGTCGACATCGTGGTAGGAACCTTCATAGAGAGTGGCCTTAACATCAACTACTGGATAGCCAGCGATGACACCACCGTTAAGAGTCTCTTCGACACCTTGCTGGACTGGTTTGCGGTATTCCTGAGGGACCACACCACCTTTATTCATGTCGATAAACTCGAAGCCCTTACCTGGCTCGTTTGGCTCAAACTTAATCCAAACGTCACCGTACTGACCACGACCACCAGACTGCTTGATATGTTTACCTTGAGCTTCAGCTGTACCACGAATGGTTTCACGATAGGCAACCTGTGGAGCACCGGTATTTGCTTCAACATTGTGCTCACGTTTCAAACGGTCGATGATGATTTCTAGGTGTAACTCACCCATACCAGAAATGATAGTCTGGCCGGTTTCTTCATCGGTGTGAACACGGAAGGTTGGATCCTCCTCAGCAAGCTTAGCAAGACCGAGGCCCATTTTTTCCTGATCGGCCTTAGTCTTTGGCTCGACAGCGATAGAGACTGGAGGTTCTGGGAACTCAATAGATTCAAGAAGAATTGGATGAGCTGGATCACAAAGAGTGGTACCAGTAGTGGTTTCCTTAAGACCGACGATGGCGGCAATATCACCTGCGGCAACTTCAGTAATTTCTTCACGTTTATCAGCAAACATACGGACAAGACGACCAACGCGTTCCTTGTTTCCAGTAGTAGCATTATAGATGTAGGAACCTGACTTTAGGATACCTGAATAAACACGTACGAAGACAAGTTTTCCAACAAATGGATCAGAAGCGATCTTGAAGGCAAGAGCGGTGAGTGGCTGAGAAACGTCAGCTTTACGAATAACCTGGTCGCCAGTTTTTGGATCAGTACCAACGGTCTGACCAAGGTCACGATCAAGTGGGGATGGAAGATAGTCAACACAGAGGTCGAGTACCTTTTCAACGATCACACCACGACCATCACCACCAGTAACGAGGAAGAAGTCACCATCAAGAACGCGTTTGCGAAGAGCAGCCTTAAGTTCAGCCTCAGTAATAGCTTCTTCACCTTGGTTGAAGTATTTATTCATCAGTTCTTCATCAGCAGAAACGGCTTCCTCAACGAGAATAGCGCGAGCCTTCTTTGCTTTGTCGAGCATGTCAGCTGGAATTTCGCCAACAGTGAGTGAATGGTCAGCATATTCCTTGTAGGTGTAAGCTTTCATGTCAACAAGATCAACAACACCGCAGATGTCTTTTTCAAAACCGATTGGCAAATGAATTGCTACGGCATTTTTTGAAAGACGTTTGTGAATTGATTCAAGAGATTTGTAAAAATCACCACCGATCTGGTTAATTTTATTAATAAAACAGATGCGTGGGACACCGTATTTAGTAGCCTGGCGCCATACGGTTTCAGACTGAGCCTCGCCACCCATCTTGCCGTCGAAAACGGTGATGGCACCATCAAGAACACGAAGAGAACGCTCCACCTCAGCGGTGAAGTCGATGTGACCTGGGGTATCGATAATGTTAATCTTGTAGCCTTTCCAGTGGGCAGTGACAGCTGCGGAAGTAATAGTAATACCACGTTCCTTTTCCTGTTCCATCCAGTCAGTAGTTGCACCACCAGTATCACCCTTAACGAGGTCGATTTTGTGTTTCAAACCTGTACGGTAAAGAATTGCCTCGGAGGTCGTGGTCTTACCTGCATCAATATGGGCAATAATACCGATATTGCGAAGCTTTGCTAAATCATGATTTTCAGTAGCCATGAGTTTCCTTATTTAGTTAGTATTATTTGTCTCCTTGCGGTGTATTACCATATTTTATTAATTAAAATACGGCAAAAAGACGTTGGTGATATTTTACCATGCTCTCTGTCAAAAATAAAGTTGCTTTTTGAATTTAAGTATTAATTGTTTTCTTAGTATGTATTATCGAGTTTTGCTCCGTATCCTCGAAGAAGATCAATATTGTCTTCAATGTCTTTTTCATGCATTTTTTTAATTACGTTATCAATATCTGCACCATGTTCTAGGAGAGTGTCTAGATTATGGGCGATATCATATGAGTCTAGGTTCGAGACTAATTTGTTGACATCAATATCTGCACCGTGTTCTAGGAGAGTGTCTAGATGAAAAGCGATATCGCTTAGGTCTAGGTTACTTACGATATAATTAATATCTACACCGTGTTCTAGGAGAGTGTCTAGATTATGAACGATATCATATGGGTCTAGGTTACTTACGATATAATTAATATCTGCACCATTTCTGAGGAGAGCGTCTAGATAATCAAAGATATTATATGAATCTAAATTCGAAACTAATTCGTTGACATCAATATCTGCACCATTTCCGAGAAGAGTGTCTAGTTTACGAACGATATCATATGGATCTAAATTCGAAACTAATTCGTTAACATCAATATCTGCACCATTTCTGAGAAGAGTATCTAGATGAAAAGCGATAGATTCTGGATTTAGGTTTGAGACTAATTCGTTGACATCAATATCTGCACCATGTTCTATGAGAGTGTCTAGTTTACGAACGATATCATGTGAATCTAAATTCGAAACTAATTCGTTAACATCAATATCTGCGCCTTTTCTGAGAAGAGTGTCTAGACAAAAAGCAATATGTTTTGGATTTAGGTTTGAGACTAATTCGTTGACATCAATATCTGTACCGTGTTCTAGAAGAGCGTCTAGATAAAAAGCGATATATTTTGGATTTAGGTTTGAGACTAACTTATTGGCGTCTATTCCTTTTTCAAGGGCATATTCTATGCCATACTTTTCTTTTAATTCTGTTATCCTAGGATCTTCATCATTATATGTGTCTAGGGTAGCAATTGGGCGATCTAGTTCATAGAGGAAACTAAGTTCTTCCTTGGTTAAGTCTTCGCCATTTTGCAATTTATGATCTAACCTAATGAGAGTTTGTTTATCTTCGAACTTCTGAAGGAACTCTTTGCCACCTGGCAAAGATAAGACTTTTTCTTTTACGGTGGGAATTAATGAATCCTCAATGGCCTGCCCCTCGTTTAATCCTGAAACTTCGGTAACCATACCATCCGGATCGAGGCGAATGGAGGCAACACCATTTGTGGAATAACCGTCTGGGGAATTTGGAGCTTTTAATTTAAAGATAATGAACTTGGCTTTAGAACTAGATTCTTCATCTGTTCCCTCATTTGTGGAATATCCATAATTACCGTATTCAAGATAATTATGTGCAACATTTGGATCAGCAATGCACCAACCAGTACCTTCGGCGGCCTTAGAGAGTTCATCTTCATCTCCAAGTTGATATGTAAACCAATCACCTTCGATATCTTCTGGCTTCTCGGGAGTTTTGATGATGGTCTTAGTTTCAAAGAGTTCCTTAGCGTAGAGTTTGGGGAAGTTACCAGATTTAACTAGAGAAACTAATTTTTCGTCATCTGGATGTTGCGCTAGCCAGTCTTCTTTATCTACACCATAGAATTCGTTGATGTTGCGATAGACTTTGGCTAAGACTTCAGGATTAAGGATTGGGAAACTTGCAACGGTGCTTTTATCACGTTTCTCAAATTCTTTGGTTTCTTTGTTGATGAGTCCCATCTTAGAAACACCATCAAAAGCATAGACTTTGAACCAGAGAGGATAAGGGCAGTCTTTATCGCCTAGGTAGTTAGACCAGGTATTGATAGACTCTCGTTGTTTTTCGATGAGATCTTCAGCTAGAGTTTCTTTTTCACCTCTGCTTAATTCTCTACCTTGGCCGTTGTCTCTTAAGATTTGTTCTTGTTGTTTCCAATAGGCATCTGGAATGTCTTCATAGTCCATGACGAGGTTTTCGGCAGAGGCTGCCCAGAGTTTTTGTTCTAATGCATCACCATGTTTTTCGACCATATTATCGAGACGAGAAAGATAGGCGAAGTTTCTACGTTCATTATTTTTACCTGGAAGTTTTTCGTTCTGTTTTCTAGCTTTTTCGAAAGAAGAGTTAACGATGTCTTTATTTCTTGATTCAAAACCAACGAGAGTGAGGACTTTAGAGCCGATTTCATTCTGGAGACGAGCGAGACGTTGTTTGTCTGATAGGATCTCGTTTTGATTATTTTCTGTGTTTGGGGCATAGTTGAGATGATTTGGTGAAAAGTTTGGCATAAAAGTTCCCCTTTATATTGATGGTTTAGATATAGTGTATATGGTTATTGTAGCATGGAATATTAGAAATGACCGAATTTAGCGGTTTCTTCAAAGCGTTTATTTAGTAAATCTAAATCAGAAATCATCTGCTTTGGTGTACATTCAGCATAAAGTTCTGGTTTTGGGTCAATATTCTTGCCGTCACCAACAATGTAAATAGCTAATGGCTCAGCGATTCCAATAGCATAAGAAAGTTGTACCTCACAGCGTGCTAGCTGATACTCTTTAAGATAGCGAATAGCAATTTCGCGAGCTTTGTACGCACCAGAGCGATCTACCTTTGATGGGTCTTTACCAGAAAAGGCACCGCCGCCTACTGGAGCGAATGATTGATAACTATCGACAACGATTTTGCGGCCAGTGAGTCCGGCATCACCCTGGAAGCCACCGATGAGGAATTTTCCGGTTGGATTAACGAGGAATTTTTCGACTTCTAGATTATATTGCTTTGCCAATTTCCTAGCCTGGTCCATCAGAATTTTATCTGTTGCTTCGCGATCCTCTTCAGTATTTTGGTAGCTGATGGTCCAATCTTTGATTTTTACAAGGTGCATATTGGAATCATATATACCAGTAATTTGGGTCTTGCCGTCTGGAAGGAATCGCGTATCTTTCTGGCGAAGCTCATCGTAAAACCTGGAAAAGTCTTGGAGTAATTGCATGGCGATTGGCTTATAGTCGGAAGTTTCATCGCAAGCAAAACCAAACATCATTCCCTGATCGCCAGCACCACCAACCTCGTCGTTAGTACCCAGCGCAATATCGTGGCTCTGTTTACCAAGATTGTTGACGATTTCAATCTCATCGGGATTACCAGATTCAACAACATTGATCGCCCGGTTATTCTGGTCAATATAGCCGACATCTTTAAGCACGCGCCTGACAACTTCTTCAACATTTACTTCAGAACTCGTGGTAACTTCACCGGTAATAAAGATTTTTCCCTTGCCACCCATTACTTCGATGCCACAACGGGAAGTCTTATCGCCCGCCAAAAATGCGTCGAGTAAAGCGTCGCTAATCTGGTCACAAACTTTATCAGGATGACCACGAAAAACAATTTCATTTGTATATAGTTTCATTTTATTCTTTCTTGTGGTCTTGAATTTTTGTATTACTATTCTAGCATAACTCTTATGGTTTAGGCGAGTTTTTTGCGGAGAATTTCCTGTGCCATACCAGGGTTTGCCTTGCCGCGTGAAGCTTTCATAACTTGTCCTACAAGGAAGCCGAGGACTTTTTCTGAGCCAGCCTTAAAATCAGCGACAGCTTGCGCATTATTGGGGTCGGCGAGCACATCATCAACAATTTTCTCAACGGCACCAAGGTCGTTTTCCTGAATCAGATTCAACTCCTTAGCGATCGTACGGGTATCTTTAAAGCGCATCTCTTGATCAAAGAAACGGAGGAAGACCTCTTTGACACTGGTGCTTGAGAGCTCATTTTTCGCAATCATATTACAGAGGTCGATTAGCTGCTTGGCGCTTGGGAGTGGGTCGTTTAAGAGACTACTATTCTCTTCGGCCAAGAGTACGGAAGTGAAGAGGTTGGAGATTTTGAGGATCGAGTTTTTACTAACTTCCTTACTGACCCCCTGAATATCGTATTCAGTCTTAAGCTCAGCTAATTTATCAACAAGTTGCTTATAGTCGAGGAGGATCTCCAAGATGTCCTGAGGTACTATCATACCAAGAGTGGCGCGATAGTCGGCTGGAAGCAGCGGCATATTCTCCTGTTCTTTCTTTACCTGCTCAATAGTTAAGCGAATTGGCGGAAGATCAGGTTCCGGCATATAGCGATAATCTTGCGCCTCTTCCTTGGAACGCTGGGAAGTAGTTTTGCCGGTAGCGTCATTCCAACCACGAGTTTCCTGAACGATCACCTCGCCATTGTCTAGCATCTTACTTTGTCGTTCATACTCATATTCGATGGCACGCTCAACCGATCGGAAAGAGTTGAGATTTTTGATTTCTGCACGCTTACCGAGGGCTTTACTACCTTTTTCAGCAAGTGAAATATTTACATCAAAACGCATATTGCCATTATAGAGATCGCCAAAACAGACGCCCGCAAAAGTCATTAAGCGCCAAAGTTCCTTACAATAGTCATGAGCGTCGCGGGCCGAGTGGATATCTGGCATTGAAACGATTTCAATTAGTGGTGTGTCGGCGCGATTTAGGTCAACGAGTGAATAATTATCAAAATGCGTGAGCTTACCTGCATCGCCCTCAAGGTGCGCATGCTCGATACGAACTTTTTTACCAGTTGGAAGCTCCACAAAACCAGCGCCAATAATTGGCTGATACATCTGGGTAATTTGATAGCCCTTTGGTGAATCTGGATAAAAATAATGTTTGCGATCAAAGCGCGACAAAAGATTGATTTCTGAATTGAGGGCGTGACCGGCACGGATTGCCATCATTACAGCTTGACGATTTAAGCGAGGCAGCATACCAGGAAGTGCGTATTCTACTGGTGAAACGCATGAGTTTGGCTCTTTGCCACGCGCATCATTGTCGACCTCTGAAAAAAGTTTTGTTTTGGTAGCGAGCTGCACGTGACATTCGATACCGACGGTGATTTCATATTTTGGTTCTATCATAAATTCCTCCGATTAGATTGCCCCGAGATCCTTTAAAGCTTGGCGAAAGGTGGCGAGTGCATGTTTTGCTTGATTATAATCTAGACTAAAATCTTGTTCGTGTGCAATTTGATTACGCTGCTTATGGGCATACCAAACCGAGTTGAGCTGCGAGAAACGGCCACTGGAAGCTTTGAGCCGTTCGCCCATAGTCTTACCAGGCACGCCAAGTTCCATCAGAGCACGATCAAGTAACTTGTCAGCCTCAATAACCGAGACATTATAGGATAATTTATTTTCACGAGTGAGAGAGTTCTCAATTTTTAAAAACCTAGTCTGATATTCTTCGACATCAAAATTATGAGCGCGGCGTCCCGTCGTTGAGATGGCGATAAAAACAAAGATTCCGACGATGAGGATGGCAATCAAAAGAATAAGCGTGGAAGTTGGCATTAGTTAGCCTCCTCTTTTAGGATTTTCGCAAAACTAAGAATGCTTTTATCGCTACGTCTTGGCCCAATAATTTGAAGACCGATTGGCAGCTTAGAATCCTTAGCTTCTCCTGCAGGAACCGCAAGGCTTGGCAAACCAGCTAGGTTGATTGGCACACTCATTACATCCTCAAAATACATGGCAACCGGGTCACTCACCTTTTCGCCTAGTTTAAAAGCTGGTGATGGCGAAACTGGAGTGAGTAAGAAGTCACACTTTTCAAAGGCTTTCTGATATTCCTGAATAATCAAAGTTCGAGCCTGCTCAGCTTTTTTGAAATAGGCGTCATAAAAACCGGAGCTTAGAACAAAGTTTCCAATCATAATACGGCGTTTATTCTCTGGCATGAAACCTTCATTACGAGAAAGGCCAAAGACTTCACCAAGGTTTTTAGCACGATCCGAGCGGTAACCATAACGGATACCATCGTAACGGGAGAGATTTGAAGCGACCTCTGCTGGAACAACAATGTAATATACGGCAAGGGCATATTTTAGGGCAGGCATTGAAAGCTCGACGACTTCATGGCCGGCTGATTTTAGCTTTTCAACTGTTTCGTCAAGTACACGCTGGGCCTCTGGGTCGATTGAGTCATTTCTAAAGTCCTTGATGATGCCGATTTTGGCGGTTTTAGGGTCAATTTTTGGTACAAAATATTTTTGAGACTCGTTATTATAATAGCTTGGGAGACTGGTTAGGTCTTTTTCATCACGACCGGCACAAATCGACATCAGAAGGTCCATATCTTCTGCATTTTTTGTAAAGAAGCCAATACAATCCGTACTGGAGGCCATGGCGACTACCCCGTAGCGAGAGATTGTGCCATAAGTTGGTTTTAGACCATAAATACCATTGAAGGAGGCTGGTTGGCGAATAGCCCCACCAGTATCGGTGCCAGTTGCAAATTCAACGATATCAAGGGCCACGGCAACGGCAGAACCACCAGAAGAACCACCAGGAACGCGGTCAAAATCTTTGGAGTTATGAGTTGGGCCAAAGTAAGAGTTTTCCGTGGAAGAACCGTGTGCAAAGGCGTCAAGATTGGTGCGACCAATCATGATAGCACCAGCGTCTTCGAGTTTTTTAACGGTGGTGGAGTCGATTGGCGACTGGAATGGTTCGAGGATTTTGGCAGAAGCCGTGGTGTGACCTTCTTTACTCAGGAAGTTGTCTTTCAAAGCATATGGCACACCAGCAAGAGGGCCAACCTCTTCCCCAGCGGCAATTTTTTTATCAATTTCTTCGGCTTTCTTAATGGCCTTCTCTTCATCTGCAAGAGAAACAAAAATATTGTACTTGGCGAACTGACGAGCTTTTTCAAAAGCTGCCTTTACCAAGCTGACGGCGGAAAGTTCTTTACTTGCGATCTTCATTTTTGATTTTCCTTTAATAATTTCAAAATAATGGATGTGCTCTATTTAGACTCTGAGACTAGAGTACTTTTGGCACCTGAATCATATCTTGCCTGGCGGCAGGGGCTAGATTCAAAAGCTCCTCACGGGTAGCATCTTGAGGTTTGATTTCGTCCTCACGCCAAACATTTTCCATTTCAAAAACCTGATAGGTCGGTTCAATACCTTCAGTATTTAATTCGTCTAGTTGTGAAATGTAGCCAACAATATTATCTAAATCTCGCTGCAAACCTTCAATTTCTGACTCTTCGAGGGATAGATTGGAAAGTTTTGCTAAATGCAAGATATCCTCGCGTGTATTTTTCATGAGACAATTATACCAGAAAATCGGAGATATAGCCGAGCTTCTGCATGGCGCGATATATTACTTCATAGTCTTTACAATTTTCCACATTGAGTTTTGAGAATAACACATAGTGCCAATTTTTTGGAAGCTTTTTTATCTTTGCTGATGCAAAAATAGCATTTTTATTTTTTTGCTTGAAAAAAAATATAGCCGAAACGAATTTTTGCTTTAAAAAGCTCTTCAAATTGCCGCCTGACACCTCCCTGGGAGTTGAAAGTTGGAAGTTGATTTTTACTATCCAATAAAAATACAATTTTGTTTTCTGATCGGATATCGGAATATTTTATATTTTTTGCGAGAATAATTTGATATTTCATAGAATTAGTATAACAAAAAGCCCCTCCTATGAGGGGCTAGATGTTTTACTATCTGTTTTATCCGTGATTTTTTATTAGTTCTATTTTCTCTACAGATATTGTTTGCTGAAAGCTGTATTAATCGCGGCGTAATTGCTTCTCTGAAATAATGCGCTTACTACTGAAGTAGGTGAGTAGGAAGTAACCGCCGTAAATGATTGCTAGAAGAACAACTGTCATAATGATTGAAGATGATAGTCCGTCAGTACCAATATAGCTAAGAATATTAAGGGCGAATGTCAAACCAAAAACTGAATGAATAATAGCAAGCAATAGTGGAGTACTGAAGAAAATGGCAATTTGTCTGAATAGTGCTTGTTTAGTCATTTTTTCGTCTGCACCTAAACGTCTTAGGACCATATATTTTTCACGATTATCGGACGACTCGGAAAGCTCTTTTAATGCAAGGATAGCTGCACTGGAAATAAGGAAGATAATACCGAGATAAAGCCCCAGGAAAGTGGCGATCGCTTGCAGACCAACCGATAGAGAAATGACATAACTTTTGGTCTTTAGAGTATATATGCGATTATTTGTAAATCGCATAAAATCATTCGTGTTACCAACAATCATTTTTTGCAATGCTTGATCAATTTGCTCTCGATCTTTACGAGAATTAGCTTTATAATTCGCAATTAAGTAATTGTTCTGCTGTACTAGACCTTTAATCATGTTATCTGAGACAACGATGATACCGAAATTAGATTTCGGAGAAGTTGGCTCGAGCGCACCCTCCACTACGTGGTCGAACTTAGGAGAAAGAATTCTACTATCTAATTTAATCTGAAAACCTTCTTTTAGTGAAGTGTTATAAATTGGATACACCTTAGAAAAATCTGCAAGGATGAAATACTGATCTTCTGCCATTTTGATTTGGTCTAGATGGTAGAGTTTGGCAAGTTTATTGTAGTCAGTTAAGGATAAGACATCGAGAGTTGCGTAACTGCTATCACCAGTACCCTGAGTGATTTCATTATATTTCTTGAGTGCATTATTACTGACAACTTGTGAGAGTGTGAGTCTTTTTTCAAATGTATTTGATAAATTATAAGTAGAAACTGATTGTTGATCTTTTAATTGTGCCCAAACGCTGGGATTTTCTTTTATGAGATCCTCTACTTTTTCTTTTTGATCCATATTCTCTAGAACTTGGGGTTGCCTAGGTTTTTTCTCCGTGGATTTTTTATTTTGAGCATCTGTTTTGCTGGAATGATCTGAATGATTATTACTTGGATCTTGTTCATCATCCGAATCTTGCTCATCTTCTAGCTCGTGCGGAGAAGTTTTATTATTATCATATTTTATAATCACATCTACGGGCGTGGCATAAGCTAGTTGTTTTTTCGTTGCTTCGCGAATTGAAAGACAACTTGAAAGCATACAGATAGTTAAAAATAACATTATGCAAATTACAGTCATTGAAGCAACAGTGGTATTAATTTTGCTACTAATCTGACGAAATGTGAAGCTATTTAGTCCATGATAGTATAGCTTTTTACGGATAGTAACGAGTCTCATGATTAAACCGGAGAGAGACCAAAAAATAAAGAATGTAGAGATAGCACCGATTGCGAAATATAGGAATAGTAAATTAACACTGCTAAGGATCTTCATGTAGTTAGTTGTTGCTTCAAAGTATGCAAACCCTAGAGCAGCGGCGGCAATTAAAAAGATAAAACTACAGATTATTGGGTTTTTAAGACGTGTCTTCTCTGATTTACGGCTTGATTGTATGAGGTCGATGATTTTTAATTTATTAACCATGAAGGTATTAAATATAATCACTACGAAATAGATGACACCAAAATAGAGGATGGTCTTCAGACAGGCTTCACTGGAAAATACAAATTGGAATTTCGACATGTCAGCCTCAAAGAGACTAGCCACGAGGGCGCTCATTAGTTGGGATAAGAACACACCGATTACTAGACCAGAAACAAGAGAGAAGATACCAATGAATAACGTCTCAAGAAATAGTAGTAGCGAGATTTTTTGTTTACTCATGCCTAGGGTTAAATAAATAGCGAATTCTTTATTGCGCCGTTTAATCAAGAAACGCGAGGCATAAATTATTAAATAGCCCAAAATACCAGCCACCAAAACACTTACACCGGACAAAACATTAATTAGAAGCTTAACAACTTCCCTTGATGAAGAACTGAGTTGCATCGTGGAAGACTGTGTGCCAATAGCATTAAAGACATAGAAGATAACAACACCCAATATTAAAGTGAAGAAATATATAGCATAGTCTTTAATACTACGTAAAATATTACGAACAGATAATTTAAAGAGCATCGCCGAGATCTCCTCCAAGCAAAGTCATCACATCGATGATTTTATCAAAGAATTCTTTCCTAGAATCTTTGCCTCGATTGATTTCATTAAAAATTTTACCATCTTTAATGAAGATTACGCGTGAAGAATAGCTAGCCGTAAAGGCATCGTGAGTAACCATAAGAATGGTAGCACCAAGTTCCTGATTAAGATAATCGAGTCTCTCAAGTAGCATTCTTGAAGATTTTGAATCAAGTGCACCCGTTGGCTCATCAGCAAGGACTAATTTAGGGTTGGTAATAATAGCTCGAGCGGATGCCACACGCTGTTTTTGTCCACCAGACATTTGATATGGATATTTTTGCAAGATATTTTGAATATCTAAATCTTCAGCGACTTTCTTAACTCTATGTTCTATTTCTGCGCTATTAACGTTTTGGATAGAAAGTGCTAATGCAATATTTTCGTAAGCAGTTAGATTGTCTAGAAGATTAAAATCTTGAAAAATAAAACCTAACTCTTCACGACGAAAACGGTTTAGCTCATTTCCTTTTAATTTTGTAATATCCGTGCCGGCGACATAGATATGTCCGGCAGTAACTTTGTCAATTGTTGAGATAAGATTTAATAACGTAGTTTTACCAGAACCACTGGCGCCCATAATAGCGACAAATTCCCCACTTTGGACTTCAAATGAGATGCTATCAACAGCTTTAGTAATATTAGCACGACTGCCATAGTATTTCTCAATTTTGTCAATTTCTAAAATATTTTTCATAACTTCCTTTCTAATAAGATTCTCTTATTAAAGTCTATCTTACTAAGGCTCTATGGTTTTGTCGTGTTTTGAATATTACGATTTCTTACATTTTTGTAATAATCGTTTTTCGCAAAATAGATAACAATATCTGTATACTCATTCTCAGTCGAGCTAACAGAAATTTGATGTCCAAGTTTTTTAATTAGTTTCTTGACGATATAAAGGCCCATTCCAGTACTTTTGAGACATTTAGTTTCAGCTAGAAGTTTAGCTTTTCCTGATTCTGTTCTAGAATACGTCCGTTTTGCCCAGTAAATGCTTTTTGGAAAATACGTGATTGATCTGATAATGGTATTCCGATGCCATTATCATAAACATGAAGAGCTAGAAATTTATCCTTTTCTTCCGTATAAATTTTAATTTCTGGATGTTTTATTTTGCGATATTTAATACAATTAGCCAATAGTTGATCCAAGATAAATTCCAACCATTTGGGGTCTGTTTCAACGATTTTATCCAAATTTTCTACCTGAAACTTAATTTGTGAATTTAAAATAATATCCTGATTCTTGAGAGCAACATGTTTGACTATATTAGCTAAACTACATTCAGAAATTTGATAGTCTTTTTCAACGTGCTCAGATCTAGCAAAATATAAAATTTGATTAATATAGCTATCTAATCGATCTAACTGGAGAATACTTTCTTGATTTTTCCGTTCATGTTCCAAAATTAATCTCAGCGAAGCAATTGGTAATTTTATTTCATGCACCCAAAGCTCCAAATACTCCTTAAAATCGTGAAAATTATATTTATACTGATTAATATGGTCTATCATCGAACGGTTAATCTCCGAGATTACTTGACAAAGTCTCTGTTCTTCGTGAGTTTCTGGTGTAGAAAGAAGTTCGTGTACCAAAAATTTTTGGTCTAGTAATTCGGTACGTTTTTGAAGTTCACGCAAAAAGGTCGCTTTCTTAAAATAAGAAAAAATAAAACAAAACAAAAAACCTACAATATCTATAGCTAAGATAAAAACGTTCAACTCAAATGTAATATTAAAAATCAAGAACGAACATTCAGATAGAATAATAATAAAAAGAAATATAAGAATAATGCTAATATGATCTGCTAAATATTCTCGAAATTTCATATCTTTCCCTAATTCAAGATATAGCCAAGCCCTTTACGAGTCTCAATTGTATCTTTTTCACCTAACTTTTCTAATTTATCACGCAGACGACTGATATTGACAGTAAGGGCGTTGTCATTAATATATTCACAATTATCCCAAAGCTCAGTCATCAATTCATTACGAGAGACAATACGTTCTTGATTAAAAAGAAGGGTGCGAAAAATTAATAATTCATTTTTTGTGAGTTCAATAATTTTGCCAGGCTTCTTTACCGAAGAAATCGTGCCCTTTTTTAGATCAATTTGCAAACCCCGATAAGTTTTGATTTCTGAAGCGAGGTTAGAGCGTCTCAAAATTGCTGCAATACGGAGCAATAAAATTGTGGGATTGTAGGGTTTAGCAATAAAATCATCCGCGCCATAACTGATAGCAAGTGCTTCATCCATTTCGGTGTTGTGGCTAGTAACCATAATAATCGGAGTATTGAGACTTTTTCTGATTTCGCGCACAAAATCACGGCCGTTAATATTTGGCAGATTAATATCTAACAGGATGAGGTCTGGCGATAATTCTTGAATTTTCTCCACTGAAATATAGTTCAGATCTAAAACTAACGGTAAGTAGTTTGAGGTTAAAAGAAGCGCTGAGAGACCTTCCCTGATCCCCTCATCATCCTCGATGATTAAGATTTTGGACATTAGCTTTTCCTTTTTTCTTCTTCGTCTTTGATTTTTTGAATCATATCGCGGATTTCAGCAGCTTTTTCGTACTCAAGATTGGCTGCTGCAAGCTGCATCTGTTCGGATAATTCTTTAATTAAGACCTTAAATTCAGATTTTGGCACCTTCTTTAGATCTAGCTTATTTTCTTTTTCCTTTTCAGGAATGATAGCACGAAGACCTAAAGAGATTTCCTTTTTAATACTATGGGGAGTGATACCGTGTTCCTTATTATAATTCATCTGAATATCGCGGCGACGATCGGTCTCGGTGATGGCGCGCTCCATACTTTCGGTAATATTATCCGCATACATAATGACATGTCCTTCCTCATGGCGAGCAGCACGACCAATGGTCTGAATTAAGGCAGACTCCGAACGCAAAAAGCCTTCTTTGTCGGCATCTAAAATTGCAACTAGGGAAACCTCCGGAAGATCCAGTCCTTCACGTAAGAGATTAATGCCGACCAGGACATCATAGACGCCAGTGCGGAGATCACGTAAAATATCACCACGTTCTAGAGTATCGATTTCTGAATGGATGTAGGCAGTCTTAATTCCGTGGTCCTTGAGGTGCTCTGAAAGATCCTCGGCCATGCGTTTAGTTAAGGTTGTAACAATTACGCGTTGGTTTTTTGCAATACGCTCTTCAATTTCTTGCATTAAATCATCAATTTGACCTTCGGTTTTTCTAACTTCAATTTCTGGATCCAGGAGACCAGTTGGGCGAATCACCTGCTGAGCTGGAGCTGGAGAGACTTCGAGTTCATATTTACCTGGTGTGGCAGAAACATAAACAGCACGACGGATGTGAGTTTCAAATTCATCAAAGGTGAGTGGACGATTATCCAGGGCACTTGGCAAACGGAAGCCATAATCAACGAGAGTGGTTTTTCTGGCATGGTCACCATTATACATACCGCGTACTTGCGGTAAGGTCATGTGCGACTCGTCGACAAGCAACAGAAAATCATCCGGGAAGAAATCGAGCAAGGTTGCAGGCGGTTCACCTGCTTTACGACCATCTAGGTGTCTTGAATAGTTTTCAATACCCTTAACAAAGCCAGTTTCCTCAAGCATTTCGAGGTCGTATTTGGTGCGCTGGGACAAGCGTTGCGCTTCAAGATATTTATGTTCTGCCTCGAAATATTTTAGACGATTGTCAAACTCAACCTTAATTGTATCTATGGCGCGAGAAAGCTGATCGCGAGGAGTGGCATAGTGGGTGTTTGGGAAGATATGAATCTGCTCTGGTTTTTCGAGAATTTCAGCGGTGAGCGGATCAATAATTTTAACGGATTCAAGTGTATCGAAATCAAACTCGAAGCGATAGGCAACTTCACCAGAGGCTGGGAACAGGTCAATCGTATCGCCTTTAACTCGAAAATTGCCGCGTTCAAAAGCGAGGTCATTGCGATGGTATTGCATGGCAATGAGATAGATCATGAAATTCGTCTGATTGAGAGAGCTGGTACTTTGAGTGGAAGTATTAACGAGAGATGGCGAGTGAAGGCGACCGAGTGAATTTTTAGCTAGTTCACTTAGGGCCATAATTTGCCAAACCCCTTGTTTTTTGATGAGTGGGAGTGACATCTCTACATAATGATCTGGAGAACCAATACCATAAATACAGGAAACAGAAGCAACAATGATAGTATCCGGACGAGTCAGGAGTGCAACCGTGGCAGCATGTCGAAGCCGATCAATTTCATCATTGATTGCCGAGTCCTTTTCAATATAAGTATCAGTGCTGGCAATATAGGCTTCAGGCTGATAGTAGTCGAAGTAGGAGACAAAGTAGTGGACTTCATTCTTGGGGAAAAATTCCCGAAATTCAGAATAGAGCTGTGCGGCCAGAGTTTTATTGTGTGCCAAAATTAAGGTTGGCTTCTGGATATTCTGGATGATGTTTGCCATCGTGAAGGTTTTTCCAGAACCAGTAACGCCAAGTAGGGTTTGCTCTCGAATCCCTTTTTTGAGACCATCCGTCAGTTGCTTAATGGCAGCTGGCTGGTCGCCAGTCGGGGCAAATTTACTCTGTAACTCAAATGCAGGCATAGGCTTATTATAACATTAAACAAAAAACTCGCCGCTTGATAAAGATACTACCGAGACCTCGTCCCCCATGTGGAGTTTTTGGGTTTAATTAAATTCATTCTGTATATTTATTACTTTAGTTAGATCATCAATGGGAATACGTTTTTGTTCAGCGGTATCGCGATCCCTTAGTGTGACTGTATCATCTTCAAGAGTCTGAAAATCGACCGTTATACAATATGGAGTACCGATCTCGTCCTGGCGTCGGTACCTCTTACCAATATTACCATTATCATCATACTCACACATGAATTTCTTTGAAAGTCTTCCGTATAGCTCTTCTGCTTTTTCGACTAACTGTGGTTTATTTTTTAAAAGTGGAAATACGGCAACTTTAATTGGGGCAATAAGAGGATGTAGTTTTAAGACAAACCTCTCACCTTCATCTCCTCTAACTGTGGTATAGGCCTCAGTTAGTGTAGCTAAGACAAGACGACCAACTCCTATTGAGGATTCTATTATATGTGGAATATATCGTTCATTAGTGATTGGATCTAGGTAGTCTAGTTTCTTTCCACTACCTTTCTGGTGTTGTGTTAGATCATAGTCACCTCGAGCATGTACCCCCTCTAATTCCTTAAATCCGAATGGAAAATTGTATTCAATATCATAGGCTTCTTTTGCATAAAATACTAAATTTTCGTGTTTATGCCACCTAATATTCTCTTCAGAGAATCCAAGAAACTTAGTGAAGAAGTTCCACCTATATACACGTAATTTTTCATATTCCTCTAGCTCAGTTTCCGGACGCGTAAAATACTGCATCTCCATTTGCTCGAATTCTCTAGTCCTAAAAATAAATTGCCTTGGGCTAATCTCATTGCGAAAAGCTTTTCCAATTTGAGCAATCCCAAAAGGCACTTTTACTCTTGAGGATTGAAGCACGTTAAGATAGTTTACATAAATCCCCTGACAGGTTTCTCCACGTAGATATGCCGGATCGCAGCTCCAATCTTCTGAAAAGTTACCAAGATTAGATTTAACAAGTAGGTTAAATTTCCTTGCCTCTGTGAAATTATTTTTATTACATTTAGGGCATTTTATTTTTTCTATGTTTTCTTGAAATAATTTATTAATTTCTTCCGAACTCATTTTTTCGTCGGCAAATACCCCAATGTCTTCTAGTATATGATCTACTCGTATACGAGTGTGACATTCTTTACATTCTGCTAATGGATCGGAAAAACCATCTACATGCCCACTAGCTTTCCAAATTTCTGGAGCCATAAAAATACTACTATCCAAACCAACTATATCTGGTCGAATCTGAACCATGTAGTACCACCAGGCGTTTTTTAGGTTTTTAACTAATTCAACACCATATGGACCGTAATCATATATTCCACCAAAACCGCCATAAATATCACTGCTATTAAAAATAAATCCTCTCCGCTTGGCTAATGCCGCGATATCATTTATTGAAGGATTGGTCGACATCGTATATTCTCCATGTTTAGTACAATATATTTGTATTATATACTAATATTTAGCATGGCACAAAAATGCCTATATTTTTTATATATAGGCTGCTATAAGAATCGATTTTTGGTGCCCGAGACTGGACTCGAACCAGCACGCACGAGGCATATGCTCCTAAGGCATACGTGTATACCAATTTCACCACTCGGGCCTGTGATTATTATATCACAGGTTTATCGATTTTATTCAGCAACTTCCCTAATTGCAGTATTTAATTCATCAATAAACTGTTTTGAGACAGCGCGTTTTTCGTCATCACTCATCTCAACCCAGGTTTTACCACGGTTTTCCGCCTCGAAAGCTGTTGCCATTGGAAAACCAGTGCCATTGTATGGGAGTTTTACTTTTTCCTGATTGATTGTGCCGTGATTATAATTATAAACAAATTTTGACTTGCCATTTGGAGAGACAACGGCGACGCATTGCTTAAAATAGCATTTGGTATTTTTTAAGTTTTTAACTTTTTCCTGGAGATATGCCCAGAATTCTTCATTAGTGGCGCTATCCGATAATTGTCCACCCCAACGCCTAAGCGCAACGCCAGGTTCACCATTCAATTCCTCGATAAATAGACCAGTATCGTCACCAATGGTAAGCAGGCCAGTTTTTTCGACATAAGTTTTTGCCTTCGCCATAGCATTGTCTTCAATAGAGGTGATTCCCTCTGGTACCTCAACCTCAATTCCGAGCATAGTTGGAGTCACAATTTCAAAATGATCGCCTAAAAAGACGGTAAAGTCTGCAATTTTTGCAGTATTACTACTGGCAAGTAAGATTTTTGTTTTATTTTCTGATTGGTTTTCTAACATAGGTATCCTTTTTTATTAATTATAATACCAGTTCGGGCTTCCCGGCCTTTCTAGTTTGGATTTCCCAGTCTTTTTGCCTAAATTAAGCGCGATTTTCAACTGCGCGAGCTTTATATTCGCGATTCTTAAAGAAAAGGTAGCTGGCGACGCCAATTAGGATGGCAGTTGGAAGGAGTTCTTCTGGTCCAGTATTTGGCATATTTGATTTCTGTGAGGTAACGGTGCCTGAGTTCTTGGCGGCAGAATTATTGTACTGGGCAGCTGGAGAATTCACAGTTCCGGTATTTGAAGTATCGGTGGTCTTGCTGCTAGTGTTATTTGCAGAATTTGAGCCATTAGTAGCATTTGAGCTGCTGTTTGAACCGGTGTTTGCGTTATTTTTAGCCTCATTTGAGGAAGTTTTATTCTCGTCCTTTGAAGAAGACTGTTCGCTGGTTTTTGTTTCGGACTGCTTTTTCTCGACACTCTTAATAGCTGAAGTAATGAGCCATGCGCCAATAATAAAAACAAGTATGGCAGCAATGACACTGATGATGATAATTTTGATGCGCTGTGGGCGGTTGGCGTCCTGATTAGTCATGATTTTTCTCCACTTTATCCCCGACACCACCTCGAGATTTTAAACAATTAACTTAATATATTATACTATATTTCAGGCTGAATGTAAAGTACATCTAGCAGCCTTTTGGAGCAAAAATCGTAATACGTGAACCGGCATAGGCCTTAGTGGAGAGTAATTCAGCATCAATAACGTGCGGATCAAAATCTGATGGATGGGACAAAACAAAATATTCACTGGCGGTATTAGCAAGACGATCAAGCACCGACAGAGGTAAGTCATGAAAATATTCGTATGGCGGATCGGCGATTACGACGTCGAAAGGACTATCGAAAGCGATTTTCTCGACTTTAGTATTATAAATACGAATATTATCCATCACGCCGAGTACGATGGCATTTTGTTTAAGGATTTCTGCAGCACGCTTATCTGCTTCAATAAAAGTTACGTGGTTGGCACCACGAGAGAGAGCCTCGAATCCCAGTGCACCGGTGCCAGCAAACACGTCAAGGATGATCTTTCCTTCGATTTTGTTGCCCAAGGAGTTAAAGAGGGCCAGTTTTTCGCGCGAGCCCATTGGATGGGTGACGCCATTTTGTGGAGCTTTTAATTCTCGTCCCCGAAAAGCCCCAGAGGTGATTTTAACATTAGTAAATTTACCGTGGTGAAAAATTTCGCGTGCACTCTTCATATGATTCCTTTTATCCTTATTTTAGCATAATTCTGGGATTGAAGCAGCCCAACAGAGGGCGATTGCCTTAGAAATTTCTGGAAGAAGAATATTCTTGGTTTCAAGTGCCAGTTCAGTGGTCCAACCTTGCTCTAAGAAACGGTTATACATATTAAGGGCAGCGATGCGGTCGAGTGATTGATAGAAGGCCTCCTTAATGTCAACATGACGGAGCTCTTTCTTATCAATTTTTGGCGTAACCACGCGTTCTGGAAGTGCGGTCATGGTGATGGCGACACCATACTCGAAGGCTACATGTTTACTCATATAGCCGTTTGCTCCCCAGTAAAGCCAGTTATTGCGAAGAGTTTCGAGGGAATTCCGACCGTGCATAATCCCCTTCACTGGAATACCAAAAACCTTGACAAATTCTTTTTCGGTCATTAACTCACCCTGTGCTTCGGTGAGTGGAAAATGGTGTGCCGGAGTGAGGCCGGCGGTGACAGCATGTGCCATCCAACCAGCCTCAAAGGCGGCACGCACTTTATTGCCACCTTCAAGGGCTTTTTTAAGATTATATTGATGGTCTAAAATCATTTGGATTAATTTGCCATCATCGTTGCCTGGGATAATAAAATGCATCGGCTCGTCCACGCCTGGACTTTTGCGTTTTAAGCCATCTGGCCCGCCCATACCTTCAAATAACAAGATATCTTTAATATCTGGAAAATAAACGTTACTATGGAGGGCTTTTTGGAGGATTTTGCGGGCTATTTTATCAAGTTTTTGATGCGTACCGACAATATTCCCCGATTTTTTACTATTAGTTAAAGCAAGGGTTGAATACATATGTTCTTTCTGGTCTAGTTTAAAGTTGTCAGCTGTTGGAATTTACTGATAGACTGGCTGAGCTCTTTATATTTTAGCATATTTTGTGGGTTGGCAGCGAATTTTACTGCCTGTGCTCTGGCATCTTTGATTAATTCTGTATCTGCTAGATTGGCAATCTTCAGGTTTAGTTCACCGTGTTGCATAGAGCCATAGACTTCTCCTGGGCCACGCAATTTGAGATCAACTTCAGCAAGATAGAAACCATTATTTGACTTTTCGAGTTCACGTAAACGCGTGGTGGGCGGATTGTCGCCAGTTGTAATAAGGAAGCACTGAGAGGCTTTCTGTCCACGGCCAACACGACCACGCAGCTGATGTGCTTGGGCCAAGCCAAAGCGATCGGCATTCATAATAACAATCTGGGTAGCATTGGGGACGTCGACGCCAACTTCAACCACAGTTGTGGAAACTAAAATATCAAGCTGATGATTTTTAAATTCTTCCATCACCTGATCTTTTTCTTGTGCCTTCATTCGGCCATGCAAAATACCAATTCGATATTTGGGAAAGATTTTCTTAAGGCGCTTAGCCTCTTCCGTTACCGTGTGCTGATCTTTTTCAAGTGGGTCATCCTCATCTTGTTCAATCAGACGACAAATCCAGTAAACTTGCTCTTTCGCTTCGAGATACTTGGTAATTTCTGGATATAGCATCTCGCGCATATTTGTTTCATTAATAATTTTGGTTAGAATCGGCTGACGGCCTTTTGGCATCTGATTAATAATCGAAACATCGAGATCACCAAAGATAGTGAGTTGAAGGGAGCGCGGAATCGGCGTGGCGGTCATAGCCAGAAAGTGTGGTGCGGTATATTTTTCACTTAATTGATTGAGGGCAACTTTTTCAAGCAGTTTTTGTCGCTGCGCTACACCAAATCGATGCTGCTCGTCGATAATCACCAGGGCGAGATTGTGAAAAATCGTATCGTCGGTAAGGAGAGCGTGGGTACCAATGATGAGATCGATTTCACCATTTTGTATTTGGGATTTTAGCTGATCTTTTTGCTTAGTAGCACCAATGAGGAGACCGGTTTTAATGCCAAAAGGAACAAGAATTTTAGCCAGACCTTCGGCATGTTGGGAAGCTAAGATAGCGGTTGGAGCGAGTAGTGCCACTTGGGCCCCATTTTTGACCGCTTGGAAGATGGCTAGGGCCGAGACAACAGTCTTACCAGAACCAACATCGCCCTGCAAGAGACGATTCATTGGGGTAGTTTTAGTGAGATCCTGCATAATTTCCCAGGCAGCAGTTTTTTGCGCGGGAGTTAATTCAAATGGTAGGGAGGCAAGGAATTTCTTAGTTGAGTCCAGATTGAAAGTCAGAGGTTTTGCGCGGAGCTTTTGATTTTCTTGTCGATTGAGTTGGCTGGCGAGGATTAACTCAAAAATCTCCTCATAGCTGAGATACCTTTTTGCCTGATCCACATCTTCTTTTTGTTTAGGAAAATGAATATTGAGAAGCGCCTGATTTCTTGAGCCTTTTTTGATATAGGTTGGAGCCGAGTCTAGGGGCAAGAGGTCGGGTACTGAAGCAGAAAATGAGGGCTTGATCTTTTCAAAGAGTTTTTTGAACCAGGCGGAATTGAAACTACCTTTGGCTGAATAAATTGGCTGGAAGCCATCTACTTTTTGCTCGATTTCATCTGCCGCGGCAACAGTAGGGGCGGTGATTTGATAGCGATTGTATTTAAAATCATACTGACCAGTGAAATAATAAGTAGTTTTTTCATCAAAATTCTTGATGCGATATGGCTGGTTATACCAAACCACTCGAACCGCTCCAGTTTCATCATAGATTTCTCCTTGCGTAATTACAAAATTGCGGCGACGGGTGTGGAGGTTTTTTAAATTACGAATTTTTCCGCGGATGATGACGCGGCCGGGCTTAATATCGACGATATTCGTTTGAGATTGGTAGTCTTCATAGTTGCGAGGAAAATAATACAGCAAATCTTTGAGAGTGCGAAAGCCACGCTTTTCAAGCGCCTCGGCAGTTTTTGGGCCAACACCCTTAATCACCTCCAATCTTGCAGTAATATCCATTGGATAAATTATAGCATGTGGTGATACTTAGAAGATCTCTAGAGTGGAGATTAGGTGGTAATTAGGTGATGATTAGGTGGTAATTAGGTGATGATTAGGTGGTGATTTCGAGAACTAGAGCGAGGGACGCTGATGGGCGTCGCGCCATTCTTTGATTTTGGCGTGGTGGCCTGATAACAGAATTTCAGGTACTTTCATGCCGCGAAACTCAGCTGGCTTAGTGTATTGAGGATACTCTATTGTATTTCCTTCGGAAAAGCTTTCAATAATTGCAGAGTTTTCTCCACCTAGAACACCTGGTAAAACCCGTACGATACTATCAATCATAATCAGTGCCGGCAATTCCCCACCGGTCAAGACGAACTGACCTAGACTAACTTGATAGTCCACAATGGTTAAAATGCGTTCATCGTAGCCTTCATAGTGAGGACAGAGGATGATGAAGTGGTTTTCAGCCTGCGTCTCGATTTTTTCAGCAAATTCACGAACAATTTGTTGTGACCAGATGCGACCTGCTGGAGTTGGTAAAATAACCTTAGCGGTCGGATCTTCTTGTTTGACTTTTTCAATTGCGGCGAAAACCGGCTCACAGCGAAGTAGCATACCATCGCCACCTCCATAAGGCGTGTCATCGACTGATTTGTGTGG
Source organism: Candidatus Saccharimonadota bacterium (assembly GCA_013332965.2). Taxonomy (GTDB): domain Bacteria; phylum Patescibacteriota; class Saccharimonadia; order Saccharimonadales; family Saccharimonadaceae; genus Nanosyncoccus. The sequence continues at coordinate 30,709 of JABCPR020000005.1, forward strand.
ACCAAGACCAAAATCACGAAGGTCGACAAAATTAAACTCTGCAACGCCTTTATCACTAGCCTTCCACATCATGGAAGTTGACAAATACGGCAATAGCGCGTCTTTAAAAAGCGTAATAATAGTGAATTTGACTTTTGCCATTTGAAATATTATATCATATATGATTTTATGTGATTTTAGAGAAAGATGCTTGACATCACGCCTTTCATAGGATATATTAAGCATAAGCTGATACGCTTCACGGGGTTCCGCTTATCAAAAAATAGTGGAGTGTGGAGATTTCATTAAAAACAAAAAGCGAATTAAAACAAAACAATGTGCCCCAGGGTGGGCGCGCATCAGCGCAAAAATACTCCGAACGGAGTATTTTTTAATATTCATTTAGCTTATTAATTTAATATTCATTTAACTGATTAAACTAACCAACGTTTATCGGGTCTTAAACTTATAGCCTAGTATTGCTCAACAAGAGTAAAGGTTTTACCGGAGATTTCTATAATGGAATCTTGTGTGGCGCCCTGGTTAGTGAGTTCAGCTCGAATCCCGAGCTTCTTTAAAATATCTCGCAGACGGTTAACCGAAGCATAGTTCCCCATGTCCGTGCGACGGGCAAACTTCTCAATCTTCTCACCGGTGACATGAAATACGCCGTCGTCACCGCGTGTAACAGTCCAGGTATTTTTTAATTCATGTGAGCTTAGAGAAATAACCGGAACACCTTTTATGCCGTCCTTGGTGATTTGATGTTTAGTGTTTGCGTCATCTTCGAGAATTATGTCTGTAGTAACGTTTTCCTGTTCTTGTTTTTTCTCTTTGGCAATTTTAATATCCTGCCAAAGTGCGCGAAGAAGGTCGTCTACGCCCTTTTTAGATACGGCAGAAATACTATAAATATAGGCGTTTGGATTTACCTCACGAATGGCCTGTGACTGCATCTCAATAATCTCATTATCAACACCTTCACATTTTGTGAGAGCCACAATTTCAGGACGATCTTTGAGATCTGAATATTTATCAAGTTCGTTGCGAATAATGCGATAGGCTTCACCAGCATCATTATTGTAAACATCGACAAGATGGAGCAAAACGGCAGTGCGATCAACATGACGCAAGAATGCATGACCGAGACCGCGCCCCTCAGCGGCTCCTTCAATGAGACCAGGAATATCGGCAATTAAGATGTCATGACGATCAATGGTAGCAACTCCGAGATTTGGCGTGAGGGTAGTGAAAGGATAGTCGGCAATCTCTGGTTTTGCGTTGCTCACGATGGAGAGAAAAGTAGACTTACCGGCGTTTGGCAAACCAACGAGACCAACGTCGGCTAGGAGTTTTAGTTCTAGTTCAGCCTCAAATTCTTCTCCTGGTTCACCAACTTCGGCAACAATTGGGGTTTGACGAACACTTGATTTGAAGTGGGCATTACCAAAGCCACCGTCGCCGCCTTTTGCAATAACCGCTTCCTCACGGTCGTGAGTGAGGTCAGCAATTATTTTGCCGTCACGTTTGACCACGGTTCCGATCGGAACTTCGACGATGAGGTTTTTGCCAGAACGACCAGCACTGCGAGTTCCAGAGCCATTACCGCCGTCTTCTGCTGTCAGGATTGGATTGAAGCGAAAATCGATTAGTGTATTAGTATCTTTATCCGCGACAAAAATAATGGAACCGCCTTTGCCGCCATTGCCACCGTCTGGACCACCTTTATTGATGTAAATTTCACGGCGAAAAGAAACGGCACCATCACCGCCTTTTCCCGCCTTAAGACTAACTTTTGCAGTATCACAAAACATATTAGGTATATTTTACCATTTTAACGGCTATGAATAAAGAGGTAACTGGACCAGACACTTTGTGGGATAGTTTTTCGACCAACGTGGCCCCATCCGGCAATACCGTTCATATCTGAAATAGTGATCGTGCCGTCGTCATTAACTGAGTCCACAATACCGACGTGGCCATACCAGCCAACATCAGTCTGGAAGACATCGCCAGCCTGTGGGTTGGAGCCGCGACTTGAAGGAAAACTATTTACGAGCGCATTATCCCAAGTGTTAGCGTTACCGAGGCCACCTGGAAGCACATAACCACCACCGAGTTCGTAACGACGCTGCCAGGCATACCAGGTACACCAGCCCCATGGCATCTGGTTTGCTGAGGTCCAATAAGTGCGATAATAAACAGATTGAGTGTAGCTCTGAGACTGAGAGTTGGTGTAACGAGGGGCCACATAATCCGGACGTTCGGCTTCCGGAAGATTGCCATCCGGTAGGAGAATATACTCACCAGCAACCAGATTCTGATTTAATTCTAGGTTATTTGCTGCAATGATTTCATCTGATTTTGAACCATATTTGGCTGCCACAGATTCAATCGTGTCGTTATTTTTGACTTTATAAACAAATCCGGCACGAGATGGGAGATAGATTTTATCACCAGCCTTAGGTTCATAGGTATTTTTAAAGTTATTTGACCAGCGGACCATCGTATCGGTTACACCACAGGCAGCATATTTAGCAGCAATTGAGGAAATAGTCTCCCCCTCGAGTACTGTATAAGATATGGCACCAACTTTGAGACAGTTCGTGGAAAGTGGAGCAATTGGCTTCTCCATCTTCTCAGAAGAGACCTGGCCGGAGTCGCGCAAAGTGGTGAGGGAGTTATAATTTACATTTACCACCTCAGAGGAAGCTAGGCTCATGTTACTAGCCAGTTCAGATACGACATAGAACTCAGAAAGTTGGTCGGTTGAGACGGCGTAATCCTTCTTAGCAATCGACTGAAGATTAAGGTTATTAGTTGCTTCATCGACGTGCTTATTTTTTGAGCCGTAATTAACGACGCCAAGCACGGCGAGAAAGATAAATAGATATGGCAAAACCTTGAAGTTTCGCTTAACAAATGATCGTTTGTGATTTTTTCTTGCTGTCATAATATGCCGATAATCCACCTAGAGCCCTACACTACAGAGTTTCTGGCAGTAGTCGCGGATCTTCTGTGTGTGCTCAGTATCGGTTACACTATAATACATCTTTCCATCGTCTCCTGTCAAGAAATAGCGCATCGACCTCTTATTCTCATCCGGTTCTGCAACGGCCAAAATTGCGGTAATTCCAGGGCTACAAATTGGGCCAGGAGTAAGTCCAGTGTGCTTTCTCGTATTATAAAGATTATCCGTTTCTAGTACGCGAAGATTATTGTTCGGATCATTCCGGTCGCGGTTCGGATTAACTAGGTCGGCAGCATAGGTGGCTGTCACGTCAGACCCAAGCGTCATACCAACCTTGAGGCGGTTTTGAAAAACCATAGAAACACCTGGCATATCCTCAGAATGAGCCTCTTTTTGAATAATCGAGGCCAAAATTAGCCCCTCACGTAACGAAAAGCCACGTTTTTGAAACTTTTCTTCGATATGATTGGCGACAACTACACTATTTAATTGATTGATCATGGTCTCAAAAATATGTTCGACGGTTTCACCTTTGTAGAATTGGTAAGTTTCACCATAGAGATACCCCTCGAGGGCAACATTCGCTGGTTGCGCGGGATTAGTTAGCTTGCCTTCACTATCATAAAGTCCTTTAAGAACTGGACTATCGTATTTTTTAAGCAGAGCCGTATCGATTTGCTCAGATAAATATCCAAGTTTAATCAACTTCTGCTTAATTTCCTTTAAAGTTTCACCCGGTAAGACAGTGAGATTAAAAACTTCACTTGAGGCGACACCTTTTTCCATCTGCTCCACGATTTCCTTGGCGGAAAGATTGGCGCGAAGACTGTAGGTGCCAGCTTTAATCTTGGCTGATTTACTTGATAATTTTAAATAGGTTTTGAAGGCAAAATCGGATCTGATTAAGCCAGCTTTTTTGAGGTTTTCGGCAATATCGCCTATGGTTTGATTGGTTTTAATTTCAAACTTTTGATAGTGGCAGTCGGGATTTTCTTCGCTACCTTCACTAGTGGCGGCTGCGGCCGGCGAATTAAACTTACAACTAAAACTTTTAGGAGCGGCTAATTGTTTTTCATACCAGGTGTAAGCACCAAAAGCGCCAAGGCCAGCTATGCTCAATAAAATAACCAGGGCGATTATTATTTTTTTCATAAACGACTTCTTTTTTGGTTGTTTTTTGGAACTTTTTGAGTTAGCCACTTCTTCCTCCTTGGCAAAATTCGAGGCAGGATTTTGGTTATCTGAATTACTACCTGCTTCCCCCAAAGAGGCGGGCGCGAGTGATTGTTGATTGTTTAGAGCCACCTGCATTCGCTCAATAAAATCCTGCAAAATAATAGATGCTGATTCGGCATCAATTTCGCCTTTTTGGTAGTTATTTTTGCGAGCCTTCAGACGACGCTCAGCTTCAACAGAAGTAAGTGATTCGTCTTGAAAATAGATTTTGAGACCTGGAATAGTAGCAGCCACTTGTCTCGCAAATTGCTTAACAAATTCAGATTGAGCAGTTTGATTACCGTTGTTACTGCGCGGCATCCCCATGACTAGGATATTTGAATTATAAAGTCTGAGTTTACGCTGGATTTCAGAAATTTCCTGTCCATTAACGTTAATAAAACCATCTGGAATAGCAATTTTTGTGGCGGTATCAGCGCGCGCCACACCAATCCTCACTGTACCTACGTCGAGTCCAATAATTTTCATAATCCCCCTAGTTATTTTCTTCTATTGTAATATTGACACTACCCTTATTAATATCCTCCGGGATACTGCGAACCCATGGGAAGGAAGTGTCAACTTTAACCTCACTCACGCCGTTGATTGACTTAATCAAGGTGGTAACTTCACCAATTTTCTTACCAAGAGATTTATCGAGTACGGTTTTTTCGGAAACTTCCGGACCAGTCTTTACGACCGCTTTTAACTTAGCTGAAGCGGCATTATTTTCTTGAAAACGCTCGATGAAGAGTGAGCTGATTTCATAGATTTTTTGGTCACTGCCGAGTCGACTACTGACGAGGGTTTTAATGTATTCTTCGACAGCAGATTTATCCAAGATATTGACAGTATATTTTATCTTAGCGGTTAATTTTGCTTTGCCACCGTTTGCAACTTCACCAATAGCTGGACTAGAGGTAGCCTCGCCTGGAGTTTTCTTATAGCTTGCATCAATACGCAAATCTGAGTCTTTTACTTTGGCAAATAGGTCGTCTTTTCCTTCATCAAGCTGCGAGAGTGCAACTTTAGCTTTCTCAACATCGGCGGCTGTGACGATTTTGACAACCTTATCAGTACCACCAGCGAACGCAGTAGAATTAAAAGCATCGACATGTTCAACGGATGACTGCCAGCCTGAGGCGATTGGATCGATATTAAAACGAGTACCACCTTCAAAGGCAACAACATCTACGGTTTTACGGATTTGACAAGTGTTTGTAGTGCGGACGGTGCAACTGGTTGTGGAGCCATCCCAACTAAATTCAGTAGTAACTACAGTTAGATAATTGAGATTCCCCTTCGCGAATGCGCTACCAATTGGGACGGTGATGCGATCTGGTGCACTTGGAGTGGCGCTTGAGGTAGAGAAACTGAAGTTTGCTGTGAGAGTGAGGCGGCCAGTTGCTTTATTACCATCATTTCGCTCGCCAGTTGCGTCAAATTCAACAGAACTTTCTTTTTCCAGAGTTTCAGTCTCGAGTAGAATCTTGCCATCTTTGTTTGAAGCCTGATCAGCCGCACTTGCAAAGGTGATATTCTCCGAAAAATTATCTGGCGTGGTCTTAATTTTGACTGAAATCTTGGCAGCAGGTGCAAAGACAAAGGCCCAAACACCACCTACAATACAAACAATTAGGCCTGCCACACCGAGAACTAGCCATTTGCGTAATTTATCAAAATTAGGGATCTTTTTGACTGCTTTCTCTTCGCCATCAGCCTCTTCTTCTACTTCATTCGCATCTAGATGCATAGTAGCTGCTTCGGCATCAGATGGGGTTTGCCTAATGTTATTAGTTTTGCCTGAGGTAGCTGGTTTTTTAATATTTTCTTTTGCAGCTGAATCTTTAGGAATATATTCCTTTTTATTATTTGAGGCAGATTCAGTAGCTTGAATGGATTCTTCCTGGACATCAGAGGAATCTTCACTCATTTCATTAATTACCTGTGAGGCAGCCACGGTTTTATGAATGGCAGCAGAATCTTTATATTCACTTGGCAACACCGGTCGTGATTGTAGATTTTTTGAAAATGGCAGACCAGAGGCAGCAGAAAGTTTCATTAATACAGGATCTAATGTAATAATTACAACGGCCTTATCAAGGTTTTTGGCTGTTTTGGCGATCAACTTTAGATTAATCGCACTACGTAAGACGCTAAGTTTTTTTGGCGGAACGAGAGCGACGACTTTTTGCTTGGAACCCTTAAGATGATTGATAATATCGGTAATATCATCTTCTGGCTCAATGTAGTAGATGTCCTTATTCATGCACCGATTTTACCACATTACAAAACTTTTATGTTAAAATTTAGAGGATGAGTATTTTTAGCTTTGCAAAGAAAAAAGAGGTAAGAAATCCAGCGGAGCCTAGTAATGGCAATACGGCGGAACTAGCTAATCTTGTCTTGAATTCAATTGAGGAAGGCGTGATTATTGTACATCCTTCGGGAGTGGTACTACTATCTAACCCGGCAGCCATGCGAATGCTCGGCGTAAATGATACTTCAGCTATTTTGAATGTCCAAATAGGGTCGCTACTGAGACTCGAAAATGGCGAAGGGATGAAACTTGAAGATAACGTAAACCCGGTACTTTTGGCGATAAATTCCGGTGAAAAATACTCCACACGTGACTTTGTATTAGTGAATTTAATTGAACAAAGAAAACCTGTGGCAATTAGTGTTGTGAGTACTAATTCTGGACAGAATGAAAGAATTATTACCTTGAGAGACATCTCGCGTGAACTAGAAGAGGAGGGTGAGCAAACCGAATTTATTTCTACAGCTTCTCATGAAATGAGGACCCCAGTAGCCTCGATTGAGGGATACTTGGGACTCGCACTTAACCCAAAAACTGCAACCATCGATGAGCGCGCTCGTAAATATCTCGAGGAAGCACATACATCTTCAAAGCATCTGGGACGCTTATTTAAAGATCTGCTCGATGTGACAAAACTGGATGATAAAAAAATTCGCGTACAACTTTCACCTGTTGAGATGACTTCAACCGTACGCTCGATCGCCAATGGCCAAGTGCCACAAATGAGCGAAAAAGGGATTCACTATACTTTTGGCTCGAATGGAACCAGTACGAGCGGAAACGGTAGGTTTTTAAACCAGGAAGTTTATGCTAGCGTGGATATTGATTTTTTGCGCGAGGCGGTAAACAATCTAGTGGAAAATGCAATCAAATATACTGCCGAGGGTGGTGGAATTTGGGTAAATGTACGTGGGGATGATGATCGCGTTTTAATTAACGTGACGGATACCGGGATCGGAATCTCTCCTGATGACCTGAAGCACGTATTTCAAAAGTTTTATCGTGCAGATAACTCACAAACGCGTACCGTTGGGGGGACTGGTTTGGGGCTTTATTTAGTTAAGCAACGCGTTGAAGCTATGGGCGGAAAAGTTTGGGCGGAGAGTTCATTTGGTGAAGGATCAACTTTCTACCTATCGTTCCCTCGCATTACCGCAGAGGAATATCAGAGGCGTAAACAAATCGCTTCAAACATTGAGGCGATGAGTGCACAAAAACAAGCAACTCCAACTGTGACACAAGCTGAAACTCAAGAATCACAGAACCCTATCGTGGCCAGTCCAGCTGATACATCGGTCGCGCCTACTACGACTAATACCTCTGGGACGGTTGACGCACCCGTGAATCCTGTGGTGCCCGTAACTCCTAATACATTTACGGCAACAGTCGCACCTGCAGTATCCGTAGCGCCTGTGACTACTGCAACACCAGTAGTATCCGCCACACCTGTAGCATCCGCCGCGCCCACAGTACCTGCTGCAACTGCAACACCTGCAGTGTCCGTAGCACCTGTAGTGCCAGAAAATTCCGAAGCACAGTCGCCAGTTATCAAACCAGCTCAACAGTCTACCATAACGCCAACCCCACAGCCCGTTACAATACCGACGGTGCAATCTTCTGTAGTAGCGGCTCAGCAACCGCTTACGACACAACAACCGCTTGCAACGACGACGCAGCAACCACTTGCAACAATGACGCAACAACCAGTTACCAACTCAGAGCAACAATTTATCGCAACTCCAGCCCAGCAACCAGTAAATAGCACTCAACAGAATATCAATTCCCAGCCAATGATTAATAGTCAGCCAGTAGCTCCACAGACTCCGCAAAACTTAAATCAGACAACACCCCCAAGCGTTAATAATTTTAATCAAGTACCACCATTAAATAATTAAAAGGAATGATATGGCAAAAATATTACTCGTCGAGGACGATCAGAGTTTAAGAGAAATTTATGGAATTCGCTTGACGGCCGAGGGCTATGAGATTGTACCGGCTGGCGATGGCGAACAGGCACTAGCGCTTGCGGTCAAGGAAAAACCGGATTTGATTATTTCTGATGTTATGATGCCAAAGATTTCTGGTTTTGACATGTTAGACATTTTGAGGTCTACTCCTGAAACTAAAGATATTAAGGTGATTATGATGACCGCGCTTTCCTCTGAGGATCAAAGAGAACGCGGAGAGGCCCTCGGAGCTGACCGTTTTCTTGTAAAATCACAGGTTGGTATTGAAGATGTGGTTAATGCCGTACATGAGGTATTGGATACTAAACCAGAGAACACCGCTGTAAATCAAGCTGATTTTATTCAACCTGGTACTGCAATGACAATGAACCAAAGTACTACTGAGACACAGCCGATTCAACCTGTCCAATCTACCCAACCAGTTCAGCAAATTCAAACGGTTCAGCCGGTTCAGACGATTCAAGCCGAACAGACTATACAAACAGCCCAGCCGGTTCAAAATATGCAAAATATGCAGCCAGCTGAAACTGTTCAGCCTATGCAGCCGGTTGAACCTATACAGCAGCCCGTGCAGCCAGATCAACCTATTCAGCCAACTCAGCCGACTCAGACTAGTCAAACTATAGGATCAAATCTTACTAATGACTCATACTCAATAAATTCTGTAACAGACGATTCAGGTATGAATATCAAAGACCAAATGGATCAAATTTTAGGCGGTATGGGAACAGTTTAGAATATCTCATATATGATATATTTATAATATGCGTTTAAATAAGTTTTTAGCTGAGAGAATTGGGATATCGCGACGTGAGGCCGACGACTTAATTGCTAGTGGCCGCGTAACCGTGGATGGTAAGATTGCGGAATTTGGTATGCAAATCGATGACAATACGAAAGTGTTGGTCGACAAAAAGAATGTGGCTTTTTCACATAACTATACATACTTGATATTAAACAAACCTCGCGGCTATGTCTCTTCGAGGAGACGCCAAGGAGATACACCAACCCTGTATGAACTCTTACCAAAGAATCTACAAACCTTAAAGACCGTGGGGCGATTAGATAAGGAAAGTTCTGGCCTGATACTTCTGACCGACGATGGCGATTTTGCCTTCCGGATGACGCACCCAAAATTTTTCAAAATTAAAACTTATATCGTGGAACTAGATAAGCCACTCGCGCCATTGCATCAGCAGATGATTTCGGATATTGGGATTACTTTGCCGGATGGTCTAAGTAAGCTTTTTATTACAAAATTAGCTGACAAAAATGGTGAGATTTCTGGAAAACGGTTGCAAGTTGAGATGAGCGAGGGGAGAAATCGACAGATTCGTCGAACATTTGCGGCGCTAGGATATGAAGTGACCGACCTTGATCGTATTGAATTTGGCCATTACAAATTAGGCAAGCTAGAACGTGGAAAATTTGAGAAAGTTCAAAAACTAATTTAGCAACATTAAAAAATAGACCTTTTGGAGGTCTATTTTTTGTAATGAGAACTAGGCTTCGTCTTCAGAGTTATCTTCAAGAGCAGAAAGAAGTGAATCCTCGGCGTTGCCACGTTTTTTCTTCTTTGGAGCTTCAGCGAGTTCAATGTCGAGCTCAATACCAGTAAGCTTTGAGGCAAGACGGACGTTTTGTCCCTGACGACCGATAGCAACAGATTGCTGATCCTCAGTGACATAGACCTTAGCGCGCTTCTCTTCAAGTTCAACCTTTACAATTTCGGCTGGACTCAAGGCTTCGCGAATATATTCAGGCATATTATCGCTCCAGTTGACAATATCGATTTTCTCACGATCACCAATTTCGTTCATGACGGCCTGGACACGGATACCACGACCACCAACAAAAGTGCCAACTGGATCAACGCCTGGAACGGTGGAAGAAACGGCGATCTTGGTACGACGACCAGCTTCGCGGGCAATGGCATGGATTTCAACAGTACCATTTTCAATTTCAGGGACCTCCTGGACAAAGAGCTGTTTGATAAATTCAGCAGACCCACGAGAAACTAGGAGATCAGCACCACGTTCATTGCGTTCAATTGCTTTGATCAAAACCTTGATACGTGAACCAACTTTATAAAATTCACCTTCAATTTGGTCTTGTTTTAACATGATACCAGTGGCTTTACCAAGATCAACACGAACTAGTTTTGGCTCAACACGAGCGATGGTACCATTGACGATGGTATTGATTTTATCTTCGTAAACAGTGAGGATTGCCTCATGTTCTGCCTCACGGAGACGCTGAACAATCACCTGCTTGGCAGTCATTGACGCAACGCGACCAAAGGAAGTTACCTTATGGGACTCCTCAACAATCTCACCGATTTCTTTACCGCCGGCGAGGTCAGCTGGAATTTCTGTGGCTGGATTATAGGCCAAACCATCTTCGATCACTTCTTTAGCAACAAAAACCTCGGCTTCACCGTTGTCAAGATTCAGTACGGCGCGGACATTCATGTCTTTATCACCATTTTCCTTGCGCCAGGCAGCAGCAATGGCAGTTTCAATAATATTAAGGACGGACTCTTCTGGAAGTCCTTTTTCCTCAGCGATCACCTTAACCATTGAGGACATTTGTTTTAGGGCTAAACCTTCCATATTTCCTTTCTATGAAATTTTATTTTTAAACTAAAGCTTGAGTTGAGTCTAAAATATCCGACCTTTCGGCCGGATGATTCAAGTATCAAGTATGTTTATATTATAACAAGCTATAAATAAAATAGCAACAGCCTTATGAGAAAAGTCTGTGATATAATAGTTATAAATAAGCTTATACAATATGTCCGAGATTAATTTAGATAACGAAAAACCACGCAAGATTAAACCTGAGAATGTGATTTTGGCACTTGATATTGGTACGGAGTTTGTGAAGGCAGTGATTGCTGAGCGAACCGAGGATGACAATCTGATTGTGATCGGGGTTGGTAAAGAACACCAGAGTATGGGCAATATGTATGCTGGTGCGATTGCTGATATTCCGGCGGTAGTTTCGACTTGTGAGAAGGCACTTTCGAATGCTGAGGGGATGGCTGGCGTGATTTCGAAGACTTGTGTAGTGGGAATTGCTGGCGAACTAATTAAAGGTAATACGCGAACCGTGAGGTATCGTCGCAAGGATAGTAATAAGCCAATTTCTGACCAAGAAATGCAGCTGATTATTCAGCGGGTACAGGATAAGGCTGGCGAGCAGGCTAAGCAAGAAATTGCACTTGAGACTGATAACCCTGAAGTTGAGGTGCGCCTAATTAATTCTGCAATTGTTTCCCTGTCGATTGATGGATATAAAGTGTCGAATCCGATTGGATTCAAGGGATCAGATTTGATGATCCAGTTTTATACGGCTTTTGCACCACTTGTGCATATTTCAGCGATTGAAAAGGTTTGTGCAGAGTTAAATCTTGATCTATTAGCGGTGGCAGTAGAGCCTTTTGCGGTTTGTCGCGCTTGTCTTGGAAATGAACTCGAGTCGAATTTTTCTGCAATTGTGATGGATATTGGTGGTGGGACGACTGATATTGCAGTAGTTGATGATGGTGGTGTCGAAGGAACAAAGATGTTTGGAATTGGCGGGCGTAGTTTTACCCACCAGATTGCGACACGCACTGGACTAGATTATGACACTGCCGAAGCTGTAAAACTACAGCTTGGTGGGGTATCACTGGACCAGTTGACTCTGAAACACAAGGAGGAAACAATAGCAGAGGCTGAGAAGAAAAATGAAATCCAGCAAATTTTAGCGACACCTGAGCGTGCCAAGAAAATTAATCAGGCAATCTCTGATAATATTGAAGTTTGGCTGGGTGGCGTTGCGGTAGCTCTCGAGGATTTCCCACTAGTGGAAGCTCTTCCTACCAGAATTCTACTCTGTGGCGGTGGTGCTGGACTAGCTTCATTACAGGAGTCACTAGCAACCTCTGATTGGTACACAGATCTACCTCTTTCTCGTCGCCCCCTCGTGCATCTACTCGACGATGTTGATATCCCAGGTATCGAGAATGCAACCACTGAAGATCTTGATTATTCTTTCATTACCGCATTTGGTTTACTTCGCGTTGCGATTGATACACTTTCGGGAACTGATGAGCCAGCTGGACTGCGCGCTAAGTTAGCAAAGCTATTACAGAACTAATTAATACAGAATTAATTATAACAGATTTAGTATTATCTGCTTAATTATTTTGTGATTATACTCTTATAGATATTATTAACTCACAATTATATGTTTAGACAACAGAAAACCACCCTTTGGGGTGGTTATTCCGTATAATTTGGCACCTTGCTACCTTCCCGCTGTTGCAGTATTCTCGCCGCCGCTGAGCTTGACTTCTGTGTTCGGAATGGGAACAGGTATTTCCTCAGTGCTATGGGCACCAATTTCGCTTATTGATAGATTCAATGTGCGCTGATTGATGTCCATTAGGTGTGATGAATTAATAAACTTGCGGTGTTCTGATCGAGCACCGATTACTAGTTAAGTCTATCAAACTATCTGCGACTATTTTAAATAAACCCTGATAGTTTGAACATAAAAAGGCGATGGATCTATTAGTACGCTTCGACTCCATACCTTGCGGTACTTCCATCTTGCGCCTATCAACCAGATCTTCTCTCTGGGATCTCATAGGGAATTCTAATCTTGGAGTGGGCTTCGCGCTTAATATGCTTTCAGCGCTTATCTCTTCCGAACATAGCTACTCGGCGATGCAACAGGTGGTCACAACCGATACACTAGAGATTCGTCCGCCCCGGTCCTCTCGTACTAAGGGTAGATCTCCTCAAAATTCCTAACGATCATGCCGGATATAAACCGAACTGTCTCACGACGTTCTGAACC
>JABCPR020000006.1 GCA_013332965.2 Candidatus Saccharimonadota bacterium
CCACCAATAAAATCTCCTGGTCTTTCTGAGCTAATATTCTCAAGCTCTTTCAGGATCTTATTCAAGATATCTATTCTAGTCATGTCAATAATTATACTCCATAAAAACCTTATCTAACATGTCGTATCAAGATTCATATTAAAAAGCTAACCATGCTATATTATTCATATGAATAGAGAAGAGAAGATTAAAAAGCAATCAGAGACAGCCACAATATTGCAGATAAGATTCTTAAAGCCAATACAATAATAGCGCTTCAATCACTCATCCCAGAAATTAAAACCTATTCCGATTTTCTCAATCAAGAATTTGGAGACCTTGATGAATTCTCAGAAGACCCATTAGAAAAATACAGTGAGCTTACTTTTTATTGCCATATGGCACTCGAAGAAAAAACTGATCACCTAGAATATTATGCAAAGCATCCAGAAGAAATCAGCCAAGGTGTGTCTGACTTTCTAAACTATCTAGATTCAAGAAAGTGGCTATAAAAATATTAAATTATTATGTTGTAGTATATATTTCTTTTTCTTAACTCAACTCGAAACTTATATAAAATCCACGCTAACCCACCACATCCTCGAACATATTTACAAATCAGACTTTACATGCTAAAATATCCCTAATTATGTCAAAGAAGAGTAATACAAAACGCAAACTCGTTGGTCTCGTATCTGAAGAGTCTGGTATCCGTGCCTATTACACCAAGAAAAATACCATGAATACCCCTGACAAGCTCAGTTTGAAGAAATATGACCCAATTCTTAGAAAACACGTAGTTTTCGTAGAGACAAAGAAGAATCTCGGTCGTAACGAAGTCAAAGAGAAGAAACGTTAATCCATCCAAAATCCTCCTACACTGGGAGGATTTTTCTATGCTATAATAGTTTAAATGAAAAAGGGAACAAGCCCAGCTTTGGAGGTCATTGTCGCCACGCACAAAATGTATGTCATGCCTGACGACTATCTTTATCAGCCGCTCCTTGTTGGTTCGGACTTCTTTTTAGACCAACAAAAAGGCATCACGCTCCCAAGGCACCTCGCTCTTGACAATACCGGCGCCCACATCTCTTCCAAAAATCATAATTATTCAGAACTCACTGGCCTCTATTGGCTTTGGCAAAATACCGTCAAAAAAGATACGAATCCCGATTCTTTTTATGGCCTCGTACATTATCGACGCTACCTATCTACAAAAAACAAAAAAACTCCACTCACAAAAACCGAACTACAAAATCTTATTAATCTCAAATATGAGATAATTCTCCCGAAAAAACGCAACTATTACATCGAAAATCTCTACAGTCACTACGCTCACACTCTCCATATCGGCCCCCTCGCCCGCACCCGTGAAATCATCAAAGAAAAATACCCAGATTTCCTGCCGGAATTCGATCGTTTAAAAACTCGCCGTTCCGCCCACATGTTCAACATCTTTATCTTCAAAAAACCGCTGTTTGAAGAATATTGCGAATTCCTTTTTGGCATTCTTTTCGCTCTTGAATCCTCCCTCACCAAAGAGGAGCTCACTCGGTATGACGGCTTTCACGCTCGTTTCTTTGGTCGCATCTCAGAACTCCTTCTTGATGTCTTTCTATACACTAAATTCCCAGACCTCGACAAACGTTCTGATGTTTTAGAGCTACAGGTTCTCGAGCTCGAGCCAGTCAACTGGATCGAGAAGATCAGCAACTTCCTCCTCGCCAAATTTTTCGGCAAAAAATACAAGAAGAGCTGTTAGAGCAGGTGTTATAAGATATGAAAACACCACAAAAAAGCACAACTTCGCTTACAGAGAATCAACTAGAAATTCAACCAGAAGATCAATCAGAAATTCAACCAGAAAATCAATCAGAAATTCAGTCAGGAATTCAACAAGAAAATCAGCCAGAAACTCAATCAGAAATTCAGCTCAAAATTCAGCCGCCAGCACTTCCACTCATTTCTATCATTATTCCTGTTTATAATGCAGCAAAATTCCTAGACCAGACCATCACCTCCTGTCTCAAACAAGACTATCCTCATCTTGAAATCATCCTCATCAACGATGGCTCAACTGATGATTCAAAAAACATTTGTGAAAAATATCAAAAAGCCTCAGCCACCACCCCCTCGTCCTCCATTCTATTTTTTGACCGCCCACATCAAGGTGTCAGTGCCACCAGAAATTTCGGTCTCGATCATTTTTCTGGTGAATATTTTTCTTTCCTTGACGCTGACGATCTCCTTGCGGATAATTTTATTTCCACCCTTTATGCTTTAGCCAAGGAAAATAATCTCGACTACATCACTTCCGGTTATCAACGTTTTGTTGGAAATTTTCCTACATCAGAACCTCAAAAACCAGAATCCGCAAAATCCAGCAGGGAAGAATCTCGAGAACCAGAATCCGCAAAATCAAGCAGGGAAGAATTTCAAAAACAAAAATCTACAGAATCAAGTCGGGAAACACTACGGATCTACGACAAATCAAGCTTCTATAAACAGCTGCTTGATCTCAATTCTGGTTATAATTTCTGCCACATGAAGCTTATAAAAAGGTCACTTCGCCACGTCCGTTTCGATGAATCACTCAGCGTTGCTGAGGATGCGCTCTATAACTTCAAAATACTTAATGAGTTAAATTCTTTTGGCGCCACCTCCGCTCCACTATATTTCTACCGCGTCCACCAGAATTCCACTGTCCGCACATTTTCCAAGGAATACGTTGAAAAATATCGTGTCGCCCTCCAAAAAATTGGAAATTACCTTCAAGAAAATCAAAGCAACCTATATCAAAAATACCAAAACTATTTTTACGCCTTTGTTGCCACCCATCTCTTTTTCATTCTGGCCAATTTCTGTTGCCATAAAGATAATAAAAACCAGCTAAAATCCATCAAATCCCTCTATAAAATTCCACTATTTTCTCGCGCTATTTACCTAGCACCACTCCGCCTGTTCCCACCGCAAAAAGCCCTCGTCCTTCTTTGCTTTAAATTCAAACTTATCCTCTTCTTACGCCTCATCGGTCGCCTGCGTGCCAAACAAAACTCCAAATAATTCAAATTTCGAGTAAAATATAGATATGAAGGAAAAATTTGGCCTCAAAAAGCTCCTCGCCATGCGCTTCTTTAAAACTCTCGCTCATCCCGCGACGGATTTTTTATTCTTTCTTGCGGCCGCCACACTACCTTTTGAAAACCTCTTTTTTGCACCGTCTTCCGGCTGGGCAACCGTTACACCGTTAATTCTTTTTCTTTATGCCATTCTAAATCTTCACTATCTCCGCCCACATCTCTCCCTCATCAAAAAGATTTTTCTCTTCTTCCTCGGGTTCAGTATTCTCGGCACCCTTACCATGCTCTTCTTTCACGGTCGCTTTGATGACTATATTGCAGCTTTTGTTCCACTAACTCTCGGATTCACCTGCCTCCTTAGCTTTCTCGAGTTTTACACCAAACAAGGGTCTAAATTTAAACAAAAACTCAACCTTCTCACCTCTATCATTATTGTCAGCTATTTAATTAGTCTCCTGATTGGCCTTGCCGAATATTTCGCCTTAAAATATAACCTCCCCGGCATTTCCGACGCTCTAGGTTTTCTTTTCAAACGTAACTATCTCGCCAAAAACCGAGTCCAATTCTTCTTCACCGAGCCATCTTTTATCGGTATGCATCTTTTTGGCATCCTCTTACCGCTTTTTTGGCTCACGAAGCGTCACGCTCTGCTTTTTCTTATCGTCCTCTATTCTTATTCCGCCATCCTTTTTGGTGCCGGCGTTCGCATTATTCTCGACGTCTTCCTTATCGCCATCATCTTAAGTTTTTATTACCTAAGAAAGGTAAAAGATAAGCTTTTTATCCCCCTCGGCATTGTCGCAATTATCCTTTTTGTCACCAGTGTCTCTGCCGTTAATGGGCGTTTTCATAAAATCTTTTTCGGATTCCTAAATAGTTCCGAGACTAGCCTCGACTGCGAACTGGAAGAGAATCAAAATGCTGAAGAGTGTCTCTCCCTTCTTCGAAAATCCGGTATCAACTCCGACGGATCCTTTGCTAGTCGCGTTTTTCGCATCAAGAGTACCATTTTTGGTTACACAAAATCACCTATCGGTTTTCTAACTGGATACGGTCTTGGTAATTCAATTCATCCAGTCAGACTCGGTCACGCCCAGGCCAAAAAAGACTATAAAAGTAGCTATATAAAAGAAGTCAACGACCTCGCCAACCCAGAATACCACGACGACAGTGTCTCCTACTGTCTTTACACTCGTATCATCAGTGAATTTGGCATCTTCGCTCTCCTTTTTGGACTATTTTTCCTCTATAATCTCGCCAGAAAATCCACATTGGATTACAAATATCACTATCTTTTAATTCTCCTTTACCTCTATCTTCAGTTTGAATCACTCAGTTTTTATGCCATTTGGCTCTATATTGCCATCATGTATCTTAATACCTCAAAGAGGAAATTAAGTGTCTAATTTGTCCCAGATCAAAAAGAATACCTTTTGGCTAGTTGTCTTTCAGCTCGCTAAAATGGTTTTTCCATTTTTGATCCTACCCGTTCTCACTAGACGACTTTCAGTTGAAGTCTATGGCGATCTCACCTATGTCAAAACCGTCATGAATTTTATGCAAATCTTTGTTGATTTTGGCTTCATGCTTTCTGCCACCAAAGAACTCGCAAAAATTAATCAGCAAAAAACCACCATCAAAAAATCTACCGAAAAATTCGAACAAGTTATCACAAACACGCTTTTTGCTCGCATCCTCCTCGGCCTTCTCGGCCTCATTATTACCATTCTACTCTGTATTTTTATCCCAA
>JABCPR020000007.1 GCA_013332965.2 Candidatus Saccharimonadota bacterium
ACGGCGACCATCTTGAAATCCCAGATCTGACCGCACATCAGAAAGATTCTTGGGAGGAATTTATCAAATCTGGACTCCGTGAAGTTTTCACCGAATTGAATCCAATCGATGACTACACCGGACAGAAACTTTCATTAAGGTTTAAGGATTACGAATTTAAGGCTCCAAAACGCACCGTTGAAGAGGCAAAATACAATCTTGAGACCTATGAAGCTCCACTTTACGTCAAAGCTGAGCTTACCAATAAAGTGACCGGCGAAATCAAAGAACAGACTATCTACTTTGGTGACTATCCATGGATGACCGACCGTGCCACCTTCATTATTAACGGCACTGAGCGCGTCATCGTCTCACAGCTTATTCGTTCAGCTGGTGTATTTTTCACTGCTGACAGCTTCAATGGTAAACGCTTCTATGGTGCTAAGGTCATTCCAGGCCGTGGTGCATGGCTTGAGTTTGAGACTGCAACCAATGGTTCAATCAATGTCAAGATTGATCGCCGTCGTAAAATTCCAGTCACTACCTTCCTTCGTGCTCTTGGTATCGCGAAGAATTCTGAGATCAAAGAGCTTTTTGCTGACGTCGACAATGGTCCTATCAACTACATCGACAGCACTATCGATAAGGATACCACCACCAGCCAGGCTGCAGCTCTTCTTGAGGTTTATCGCCGTCTTCGCCCAGGTGATCTTGCCACCGTCGAAAACGCTCGCTCCATGGTTGAGCGCACCTTCTTCGACTACAAACGCTATGACTATTCACGCGTTGGCCGCTTCAAGATTAATCAGCGTTTAGGTTTTGACACTCCAAACGACAGTGCTCACCGCACCCTTCAGATGGAAGATGTTATTGCTATCATTCGCGAGATTATTCGTTTGAATAATACTCAGGAACCAGCTGATGATATCGACTCTCTTGCAAACCGCCGCGTCAAAATGGTTGGCGAGTTAATCCAGCGCCAATTCCGTCTTGGTATGCTTCGCTTACAGCGCAATATCCTAGACCGCATGTCAATGGCTAACCCAGAAGAAGCCACTCCAGCTCAGCTTTTAAACTCTCGCCCAGTCGTCGCTGCTGTCAAGGAATTCTTTAGTAGCTCTCAGCTTTCACAGCTTATGGACTCATATAACCCATTCTCAGAACTTTCACACAAGCGCCGTCTGAGTTCCATGGGTCCTGGCGGTCTAACTCGTGAACGCGCCGGCTTCGATGTCCGTGATACTCACCCAACTCACTACGGCCGTATCTGTACTGTTGAAACCCCTGAAGGTGGTAACGTCGGTCTCGTACTTAACCTTGCTACCTATGCCCGTATCAACGAATATGGCTTCATCGAGGCACCATATCGCGTCGTTAAAGACGGCAAAGTAACTGATGAAGTTATCTATGTCGATGCCAGCCAAGAAAAAGACATGGTTATTGCTGATACTTCCGCCAAACTCGACAAAGATGGTCGTTTTGTTGACGAACGTGTCTCTGCGCGTATTAATGGTCAGCCAGCCCAGGTTGAATCTGCCCGTGTCACCCATGTCGATGCTGCACACAAGGAAATTCTTGGTGCTTCCGCCTCACTTATTCCATTTGTTGAGAAGAACCGTGTTGACCGTGCGCTCATGGGTTGCGCCATGCAGAAGCAGGCAGTTCCACTTCTAAAGAATACCGCACCAACCGTTGGTACGGGTGTTGAGGCTGATATTGCTAAATACACGTCTCAGCTCATTACTGCTGACATGGATGGCGTCGTAAAGAAAGCTGATGGTATCTCAATTATTGTCGATTATGCAAATGGCACTTCACGCGAATACAAAATCGCCCATTTCGAACAGACTAACTCTGATCAGTGCTACAACCAACGTTGTATGGTTAAGCGTGGCCAGAAAGTCAAAGCTGGTGACATTCTAATCGAAGGCGCCTCCATCGAAGATGGTGAAATCGCTCTCGGTCGTAACCTTCTAGTTGCCTTCATGCCATGGCGTGGTTACAACATGGATGATGCTATCGTGATTTCCCGCAAGCTCGTCGAGGACGATACATTAACCTCCATCAATATTAAAGACTTTGACGTTGAAGTTCGTGAAACTAAGCTTGGTCCTGAACAGGTTACTCGCGATATTCCAAACGTTTCTGAACACGCTCTTCGCCACCTCGGTGAAGACGGTATCGTTACTGTTGGTTCTGAAGTCTCAACCGGTGATATTCTCGTCGGTAAAATTACGCCAAAGGGTGAACAAGAGCTCAGCTCTGAGGAACGCCTTCTCCGCGCCATCTTCGGTGAAAAAGCTAAAGACGTCCGCGATACCTCAGTCCGCATGACTGGTGGTACCTCTGGCAAGGTTATCGGTATCCGTGTCTACACCCGTGAGCAAGGTCACGAACTTAAGGCCGGTGTCTTAATGCAAATCAAAATCTTCGTTGCTGAAATGCGTAAAGTTCAAATCGGTGATAAGATGGCTGGTCGTTACGGTAATAAGGGTGTGGTTTCTCGCGTCCTTCCAGTTGAAGATATGCCATTTATGGCTGACGGTACCCCAATCGACGTCGTGCTTTCCCCAATGGGTGTGCCTTCTCGTATGAACCTCGGTCAGCTATTTGAAATCCACATCGGTATGGCTGCTCGCATCCTTGGTTACAAGGTTGCAACCCCATCCTTCAATGGTATTCCTGATGAAGTTATCTCTGAGGAGCTCGCTAAGGCAGGTATTGACCACAACGGTCGTATTCAGCTCTTTGATGGTCTCACTGGTGAACCATTTAATGAAAAGACTTCTGTTGGTGTCATGCACATGATCAAACTTCACCACATGGTCGAAGACAAGATTCACGCTCGTTCAACCGGTCCTTACACTATGGTTACCCAACAGCCACTTGGTGGTAAGGCACAAAACGGTGGTCAGCGTTTCGGAGAGATGGAGGTCTGGGCCCTCGAAGCTTACGGTGCATCCAGTATCTTGCAGGAAATGCTCACCATCAAATCTGATGATGTTTATGGTCGTGCTAAGGCCTATGAATCTATCATTAAGAATGAGCCAATCCAAGGTCCAAAACTCCCTGAAGGTTTCAACGTTCTCGTTAAGGAGCTTCAAGGTCTCGGTCTCAAGGTTGACCTTCTTGACAATGGTGAGGCAAGAGACGCAGATCGCGTAATTGAGAAAACTTCTAGAGAAATCGAAAAATCTCAGGACGACCGCCTAATCTACGCAAAGCATAATGTACATATGAATGATGACGACAACGATCTAATCGACCTCTCAGACGAAGAGATCGAGGAATCGCTTGACGCGCAGGGAATTACAATAAAAGAAGGAGACAATGACGAAAACATTGATCTCGGAGAGGAGTTCTAATGGCTTGGATGGACAATTACATTTCAGCCAGTGACTTTGACTCAATTCGTCTCAGTATTGCAAGTGCTGAAGATATCTTGAGTTGGAGCTATGGCGAAGTATTGAAGCCAGAAACAATCAACTATCGTACTCAGAAACCTGAGCGTGATGGTCTATTCTGTGAACGTATTTTCGGTCCAGTAAAAGATATTAATCCACACGATAGCAAACTTAAAGGGGTCCGCTCACGCGAAGCTGCAGTTGATAAAGAAGGTAATCTTGTTACCAAGTCAATCGCTCGCCGTGAACGCATGGGCCACATCAAACTTGCAGCCCCAGTAGCTCATATTTGGTTTATGCGTGGTACTCCATCAGCCCTCAGTTTACTTCTTGACCTCACCGTCAAGAATATTGAGAAGGTTGTCTACTTCGCGTCTTACCTCATTATCGATGCTAAAGATGCTGAAATTGAACAGACTATAAATGATCTTAAGGCTCAGCACGAAGCTAGCCTCCAGGCTATTAAGATCCGTTACGGTGAAGCCGCCAAAGAAGCTGGTGCTAATCCTGAAAAACTCGCCAACGAACAGGCTAAAGAGGTTGAAGAAGTTGAGAAAGATTTCTTAAGCCGCAAGAGCACTCTCGAAGGACTCAAGAAAGGTGCTGTGATTTCTGAAATTGACTTTAGGAACCTTCCTGAAGAATATGAAGAGCTCATCACTGCTGAAATGGGCGCCGGTGCCATCAAGAAAATCCTTGACGAAATCGACATGGATCAAATGATTGAAGACTTAAGTGAGCAAGCTAAAGAGGCAAAAGGTCAAAAAGAGCGCAAACTAATTAAGCGCATCAAGGTGCTTGAGGGTATGAAGAACGCTGGTATCAAGCCAACTGACCTCATCCTTACGGTTATTCCAGTCATTCCACCAGATCTACGTCCAATGATCTCACTTCCTGGCGGTCGCTTTGCTACCTCTGACCTTAACGACCTCTATCGCCGTGTAATCAATCGTAACAACCGTTTGAAGAAACTTCTTGATCTTAATGCTCCAGAAGTCATCGTTCACAACGAAATGCGCATGCTCCAGGAAGCAATTGACTCTCTTATCGACAACAATGCTTCTCACGGACGTCTTGCTAGTTCACAAAATGGTCGTCGTAAACTCAAATCCCTTTCTGACCTCCTCAAAGGTAAGCAGGGTCGTTTCCGTCAGAACCTTCTCGGTAAACGTGTTGACTACTCCGGCCGTTCCGTGATCGTGGTTGGTCCAGATCTAAAGCTCAATGAGTGTGGTCTTCCAAAACTCATGGCGTTAGAGCTCTTTAAGCCATTTGTTATTTCTTGGCTACTTCTTCACGAATATGCACCAAACTCTCGCGCCGCTTCTCGTATGATTGAAGCTCAAGAATCAATCGTTTGGGATGCACTTGATGAAGTTATTAAGGGGCGCTACGTACTCTTAAACCGTGCTCCATCCCTTCACCGTCTTTCAATCCAGGCCTTCCAGCCAAAGTTAATCGATGGTATGGCAATTCAGCTTCACCCACTCGTTGCTTCTGGTTTCAACGCCGACTATGATGGTGACCAGATGGCTATCCACCTTCCACTCTCCGCCGAAGCTCAGAAGGAAGCGCAGGAATTAATGACCGCT
>JABCPR020000008.1 GCA_013332965.2 Candidatus Saccharimonadota bacterium
ATGCCGCCTTAGCTCAGTGGTAGAGCACTTCCATGGTAAGGAAGGGGTCTCGAGTTCAAATCTCGAAGGCGGCTCCATAAGGAAAAATAAAACCCGAAGGGGTTTATTTTTTATTTCAACGAATCAGACGCCTGCATGCGAAGCATACTAGGCAGCTTCTGTTAATATCTGACACCTGGGTGACGCCTACTTAACCGATAATATTATGATTATCGGCCGGGTTCGTTGAACCTATTTTTTTTGACCCACTTCATTAACTCCTTAATAGCAGTCTCTTGATAAACTGGCTCCTTTTTACTATTCCTATAACTATGGTCCGCATCTAAGATTTCAATGACCTCAACCAGACTACCGACATTCTTTTTAACTTCAATTGGAGATGCAAAGCGATCATTTGTGCCTTGAATGACTAGTTTTAAGTTGTGCGAAATAGCTCTTTGTTTAATCTCACTCGGAATATATCCAAGGACCAAAAGCTCTATTTGGCCATCTGGATATTGCTCGAGATAGAAACTTGCAATAATACCACCGAGTGATTTTGCGACAATTATAATTTTATTAAATCCCTCAAGATAAGCAAAATCGACAGCTCGCTTGAGTGCATCTATCTCCTCTTTTAATTCTGGTCCACTCGAAGCCTCTTCTTCTCTCTCGCAATACGGAAAGTTAAAACATAATACACTGTTTTTAGTGGCTGCTATTGAATCAAATATAGATGATATAAAATCGGTCTCTACTCCAACTGGACCGCCGCCATGTAGAACTATATAAACTATTTTGGTTCCCGTTTTTCTATAATATTTATATGTAAGCCCTTGCATATCTATTCCTTTCTAAACCATGATTCTTGAAAAACCGTTTTATTGAGGAGTATTTTATACTCCTCTTTTTTATGACTTAATTTCAAATATAGAATAAAATCCAAAAAGATATTTAGAAATTTCATCTTCCGCATCACTTGGGATTTCCAAAGTTTCAATTTTCCTTGGAATGGCCTCTAAATTATCGAATCCCTCTTCGCGATAACACTCAAGCTCAGATTCGACACCATGGTGCGAGTAAGTATTCATTAGTAAATACTTTTGATTAGTCGACTGGTTTTTAATAATCCAGAAAAACTCACCTCTTCCAAATGATCCTTCTTGTTCTATCGAATATCGACCTTCTGGCATTTGAAACTTTGAGATAACCTCACTTAATTCATTTTCAGTCATTTGCATAATTATGATACTCCATTTATTCACAAGTTATATATTGTATAGTACATCCATCGTAAAATTACAAGTTACTGAACTTTATGCGACTGGTTTCTAAATTAAGATCTCAAGAAATAACTTCTTTTTGCACCATATTCCATTAGTTTGTCAAAATCACGACATTCATAATAATACTTTCGTATTTTATCTCTTAACACTTGAAATTCTGGATAACTTGCATCGGGCAAAGTCATAATTGGCTTCCAAAATTCATCAAGCAGTGCCGTCAAAGATTCCTTTAATATATAGTATTCGTACTCAGATAGGGTAGAAATTTTTGAATTTGGATTCTCTCTATAATAATAATTAGTCTGAAAATGCATCAGTTCGTGCAAAATCCCATCGAGTGGCATACCCCATAATTCATTATCAATTTTTGCGTAGGTAAAAATCACGCCTTCTTCATAATAGACAATCATCGCCGGAAAAGTCGTTATTAGAAAGAGTAGGTCTTCACTTGGCGAAACCGAGTTTGGCGAAATTTTTTTAATTTCTTTTGCGCGATTTTTAGCACAACCATTAATTGCTAGCGGCTTCCCGGTTACCTCTTCAAGTCTCTGAATTGCTAATCCAAATTTCTCGTTTAGCTCATTTTCCATAATCTCCTTGAACCGTTCTGGAGCCATCTCAACTCTAGTATTTCTTTCATTGAGGTAGGGAATTAGGATTTTTTCGCTTCCGAAAAATTTAGCCCCCTCGATCTAAGTAGCGATTTTAACATCTTTTGGGTCTCTTATTTTTTTCATTCCACCAAAATTATTTATGGAATTAAACCAGTTATAGGCGTCTTGCGTAATGTCGTAAATTATTTTATAGGTAATCATATATTTTATTTAGCATAAATTATTATCACAGAGCTTTTTAATTGTATCATCCTTAACATAGAATCCCTGTAACCTTAAACACTTATTTTCGCAAGAAAAAAACATATCACCACATCCTAATAGGTATTTACCTGCGTCTTCATTAATTAATTTTTTTGAATCATAAGACATATGAAATATGACTTTTGTTTTAAAAAGTTTATTCAACATTTTATAGCTTAAATCATCATAAGCTTTTTGGTTATAATCAATGAAGTAGCGAGGGCTTTGCGACGACATAATAATATAGACATTGAAAGCAGGCCCGTTTTCTGCAATAAACTCTATTTGAGTATGAAAAGTTTTATTACTGATTGCACAGTCAGCGAATTCATCAATTATAACTAAGATAGGCTTATGTTTTACCTGCTCATTAGTCTTTCGATTAGATATTACACTTATTACCCATGTAAGTGCATCATCAGCTTTATCTATTGAGTTCGCAAAGGGAAATACCAAATGCTTAAGGTCCTTGAATGAGTCAAGTTCTACTGCTTTTGTATCAATTAACACTAGTCCCAGTTCTTCTGGCTTGTAATTAAAAACCAATGAACAAAGAATCTGATTAATAAACATCGATTTGCCAGAACCAGAACTACCGCATATTAGAATATTTGAGGTTTTATCCAGAGACGAGTAAAAAATTTTTCCATCAATATCTATCCCTATGGGTAAAGGAATCCGATCTTTATTATTAGTTTTATTATTTGTAAGATATTGCTTAAAATTCGGATACAAACGTCTTATATGTGGGATCACTATCGCCAACTTCTTATCTATACGAGTACATTTTATAGCAGAACCACGTTGCAATTCGTTTGCGAGCATTTCCTCAAAACTCGCCAGAATACCATCATCAAATAACTCATCAAGAATCGTAAACCCAAATTTGGTATATGTAGGGCCAATACTAGCGCCGCCAGCATCAGCATTAATACCCAACTCTTTAGCAACTGTTAAGATTTGCGCGGCAACATAAGAAACATCTCCTGGGCCAACCATTTGTTCAGATCGCTCACTGTGTTTAGGATTATTCACTATAACCATATTATAACATCATCTCTTTGTTACAATTTCTCTCATCATTAGTTGATCCGAAATCGATTCCGATAATATGAAACATGTGTTTTACTCCTCGTAGCTTCTTTCCAAATCGCCTGCCACGATCTCGTCCAAAGTTTCGCCATTACTATTCATCCACCATGTCCAGCCATTCGATGACCCACCGATCGCAAAACACGACGCCGCCGAAGGTGATTCAAAGATATTAATATCCTCTTCAAGCACCACCTCGTCATGCCATCCGCACTTCCTAATCTTATCTTCAAACGTAGGCTTAACCCCCTCAAGAGCATAAGGAAAAATTCTCGACCCTGCCATTACGATAAAACGTGGCTTATCATTGATCAACTCGATGCGCATCTTTGCATCAATCAGATGCCCGCTACCGTTCTCACCCTTGGTATATTTAATATGAAAAATTGTTTCACAAGCAAGTTTGCCCGCAAGAATCCGACGATAGTCATCAGTTTTCTTCTTCACGTCAGCTTCAATTTGTCTCTCGCGTTGCAAAGGTCCAAACCAAATCTTCGACGCCTTATACGCAAGGTTCTCCGCACGACTATTAATTTCAGCCACACCCCAGTTTTCAGTATCTTTAAAATCATCATAAACATCACGAGTTAGCTTCCAGCTAGATGATTTATATTGCGGCAGCTTGACAGAGAATGGATCATTGGAATTTATAATATTATCCGTCATATTGAGCGGCGTCAGGTTCCCGATCGTATGTAAATATTCACCATGGATCTCGCTATAATTTTCACCCAGCCGTTTCTTCCAATCCGCGCTGAGGGTTTCCGGCATAATATGTTCAATGGAATCTGGTCGCCAGTTATGATGATCATTTGAGACTGCGTTCTCAAGTTTTCGCTGTACGTATTTATTATAGTTCTTATAGAAATTATATTTCTTGAATGCCTCCATAAAATCATCGTCATTTGGCCAGATGTCATTCGTACGATAATTAGATAGTTCAAACTTAATCTGGTTATGATAATCGTCCTCGGTAGCACGCTTTAAATTATTCAGAAGACTAGTCGAGCTGATTGTATTAAACGCACCGCTTGTTAATGAACCAACAACGCGTGCGCGAAATGCCCATGACTCTAGAACCAGCAACGCCTCCAATAATTCGCTAGAATTAAAGCCAATCACAGCATCATCATCGGCTTTTTCCAACAAGAATAGCAGTAGCGGCGCCATGGAAGCCGTTTTAAGTTCTCTCAAATTCTCAAGCTGGAGGGAAACTTTTTTGTCAAAATCCTTCGCCTTCTCTGGCTCTTGTATCCATCCATAATATTTTGCATAATGCGCAAGGTCTTTGAGTGCGTCAATCGCATCAATATTATTCTTGGAAAGATACTTTTTAAACTCGGCATATTCCGTATTTTTATTTACGTTATCGCCAATTTTCATGATCAAATATTTATTAATGAAGTCAGAAATATTAGCATCGCCAATACCTTTCTCGATAATCAGCCAATAATCCTTATAGTATCTTTCTTGCTCTGAATCATCTATGCCGAGCAGTAGGTAGTTTCTAAGCAAATCAGCAGTGGATAGTGGTTTTCCAGTAGCGTTGATACTTTCAAAAATAATCTGTGGCGATTCCGTGCGTTCTTTATTTTCATTTAACTTCAAATCCAAAGCTACGACCTCTAGATTATTAATCGCATTTAGAATATCGTCTGTTTTAACACCAGATTCACGAATCAATCGCTTGAATGTTTTATAGTTCCTACCAGCATTGCTATCTGACGACTCGTCAAATTCACCATTGATAATCGACTCATAGATATCCCTATCAGTTTCAATCTGTTTGAGCTTCACTCGCTCTTTAGTATCGCTATTTCTGTTTAGTAGATAGGTGTTTGTTATTCTAGCGCGCTTATTTTCGTCTTCCTCAACATCACGAATCGCAGCGAGAAGCAGCATGGTCGTCGTGACTCTCTGTTGCCCGTCAATGAGGATAAGTTCAGAATATCCTGCCCAGGCATTAGTTTCTTTAGCGTAAAATACGATATTCCCAAAATAATGGCGCTTGCCAGTCTTCATGGAATCAAGTAAATCCTCAAATAGTTTGCCGCACTCCTCAGCACTCCAAGAGTAATTCCTCTGGTAGACTGGAATCACAAAAGTCTTATCCGCACTATTTATAAAAGATAGAATTGATGTTGCGTCTGGTTTCATATATTTTATCCTTATCCGTAATTACCGGTTTAACATAACTTACACTAAAGATTCTAATTCGTTTTTACATTTAAGCTCAGCCTGTTTAATAACAGTGTCAACGGCTTTTTGACTCTTGTTTGGCGGATAATCATATTTAATAAGTAATTTTCTAATTTCAATCCTCATCCTAGCTTGCGTGTCGCGTTTCTTACACCAGTCAATAGTCATATTATTATTTACCACCACCACTAGCTCTTTCGCAATTCTTACGAGAGTTTCATCCTGCATTAGGTCTTTAATTTCTGGGTCGTCACCCAACGCATCAAAGAAGGCTTTTTCCTCATCAGATAAATTATATTCATTGCCTTTTTTGACTTCTTCAGTAATATCTTTATGTAATGAGATAAGTTGTTCAAGAATCTTTTCAATATCAGCAACAGCTGTTCTGTCGTTATAAAGTTTAGTAATTCGCTCAAATCTCTCAGAGAACTTTTCCGCCAAAACCACATTAGCCGTCGCCACTTGTCTAATACTATTCTTAAGCGCTTTCTTCAAAATCTCGGCTGCAATATTTTTCTGTTGCATTTTCGCTAGCCTCTGAATAATTTGATCATTTAGCAAGCTCAAGTTCTTTCCGCGTTTAATCTCCCCAACTTGGATTAATTCATCGTCCTGTATGGCCTGTTGCAGCATTTGGGCCACATCCTCATTAATTTGACGAACATCAAGCTTACCATCCGGTTGCGTGAGCTTATTAATAAATGAGCGTACAGAAATAATATATAAGACTTCGGCTTTCAAATCTTCATCTAGCAAACCAGACGTAATAGAGTATAGATTTTTAACATCGCTAGAGCATTTCTGAAATCTCTTACGTCTTTCTTCAATTTCAAGAATATAATTTGCGCCGTCATTAATGAGACGGTACTTACCAGCATTATCAGCATTAGCGAATCCAGAATAGTCAAATTCATGCAGAATATTTCTTGTTAGCTCAATTTTATCTTTAAGAACTTTTAGTGTTTCCTCATCATCCACAATCTTGCCTTGGTCGCGTTGAGTATAGGTCTTTAATGCATCAAGTAGCCATTGCTTAAGACCAATATAATCAACAATCAAGCCGCCAGTTTTATCTTTGTAGACTCTGTTTACTCGCGCTATTGCTTGCATTAGGTTATGTGCCCTCATTGGCTTGTCGACATACATCGTGCCAAGGCACGGGACATCAAACCCAGTTAGCCACATATCCACCACAATAGCAATCGTAAACCTAGAACCTGAATCCTTAAATTTAATTTCACGTTCCGTCTTTTGACTACTACTACCTATAGCGATGGCCATATCTTCCGAATCATTGTTACTTGGGGTCATAACCATGTATATATTTTCCGAAAGATCGGGACGAAGCTCGAGAATCTTCTTATACATCGTATATCCAGCATTTCGTGAATAAGCCACAATCATCGCCTTATTGGCGGTCATACTCTTACGTGTTTCGTAATGTTTGAGTATATCTTTGACGATCATTTCGAGACGATCTGGATCCTCAATGATCTGTGAGATATTAGTCATCATGGCTTTTGAGCGGTTAATCTGATCTTCATCGGCCATTTCTTCACGGTCGAGCAAATCATAATATTCGTCAATCTCCCTAAGAACTTGTGTATTCAGACCAACCTTAGCCATACGACCCTCATAATATAGAGGAACTGTCGAGCCATCTTCGATTGATTGAGTCATATCATAGATATCAATAATACTACCAAATACACTAGTAGTAGAATGATCTTTTGCTTCAACTGGTGTGCCAGTAAAGCCAATATAGGTCGCGTTTGGAAATGCATCATGTAGGTATTTTGCCGTACCATACTTTTTCTCTGCGGTAAGATTTTCACGGTCAATCTTAATTGAACCATTTATACCATAATGACTACGATGTGCCTCGTCAGCAATAACAAGGATATTACTACGATCCGAGAGGAAACCAGTTTCTTCCTCAAACTTCCAGAGTGTAGTAAAGATAATACCACCGGCCTGTTTGTCTTCAAGTTTTTCGATAAGATCCTTACGGCTTTCAATTTGAATTGGTTTTTGACGCGAGAAATCATGACATTTTGCAAATGTCTCAAACAATTGGTTGTCAAGGTCGTTTCGATCGGTTACAACAATAATCGTCGGGTTATTCATTTTAGTAATCATATTCCCAGCATAGAATACCATCGAGAAGCTCTTACCAGAGCCTTGGGTATGCCAAATCACGCCAGCGCGTCCATCTGTAGATGTTAGAGTGCGCTCGATTGCTTTCTTTACACCGTAATATTGGTGATATGCCGGGAGAATCTTAGCATCATCTTGGAAGAGAATAAAATTTCTAATAAGGTCCAGGACGGTCTTTTTGTTCATCATGCCACGGATTAACGGCTCGTGGGTATTATGATTTACTACCTCATCAGTAATACTGATCTTCTTCCATTCATTGAACCTCTGGTAGTTGCAGGTAATTGTTCCAGCCTTGGCGGTTGCACCGTCGGAAATTACTAGAAATTGATTATAGTAGAATAGGCTCGGAATGTGATTATTCATGTAGTTTTTTAGCTGACGATAGGCATCTTCGAGAGTCACATCCTCACGTGTCATACTCTTTAGTTCAAAAACGACGAGGGGAAGACCGTTAATAAAAACAATTATGTCTGGACGTTTTTCACTATGCTCGACAATCGTAAACTGATTTACGGCTAGGAAATCGTTATTTTCAATATTATCATAGTCGATAAGATAAACACTTGTGTTTACAGTACCTTTTTCGATGCTATATTCGGAAACTGGAACCCCACTAAGCAGAAAACAACTAAATTCTTTATTATTCCTGATTAAATTATTCTGACTAAGATTTTTAACTTGCCGAATAGCATCTCTAATGGTCGAATCTTGAAGCGTTGGATTAATTTTCTGCAAACAAGTAAAGAGTCTATCCTCTAAAATCACATCATGGTAGTCGCGTGGGACATCCACACCCACAAGATGTCCATACCCCTGTTCGCGGAGCATATCAATAGTCATTAACTCAAGACTATTTTCATCGAAGTTCATATCCTACTTTCTATACTAATTATCCAAATAACTATTTGTCTAATTAGATATCAATATTGCTTACATCTACTTTACCATTTAATAGCTCTGGAAGCAAGTTGTCGCGAAGCTTGGTAAGGCGTTC
>JABCPR020000009.1 GCA_013332965.2 Candidatus Saccharimonadota bacterium
AATTGGTTGGGAAGCGAACTTCTCAAGCTCTTTCTTGATTTCATTAATACCTGCACCTTGTTTACCAATCACGGCACCAGCTTTAGCGGTACGAATAGTGATGGTAGTAAGGTTGTCAGTACGTTCGATATCAATACGAGCGATGGTTGGACGAGACTTGAAACGATTTTCAATAGCCTCGCGAATCTTAACATCTTCAATCAACCATTTTTTGAAGTCAGTGTTTCTGGTGAACCATTTGGATGACCAGTCTTTGCTGACCTGAAGACGATAAGAGACTGGGTTAACTTTTTGTCCCATTACTTGTCCTCCTTCTTAGTCGCTTCAGCTTTTTTAGCTTTCTCTTCACCAGCTACTTCAACAAAGATGTTGCTGGAGACTTTCTCAAATGGAAGAGCGCGACCACGAGATGCAGGAACAAAACGACGGATGCGTGTACCTGCAGTGACTGAAATGCGTGCAATACGAATAGTCTTTGGATCGATTGAGACGCCAGAGTTTAATAAGTTAGCTTTGGCTGAATCGATAGCTTTTAAGACTGGGCGAGCAGCGCGGCGAGGAGTGTTCTCGAGGATTACGATTGCGTCAGCAACGTAACGATCGCGAACTAGGCTGGCAACGATGCTAGTTTTGCGTGGCATTGAGTCAACACCTTTAATATATGCGTGTGCAAAATGAGTAGACATTATTTACCTCCTCGCTTTGCAGCTTCAGCGGCTTTCTTACCACCGTGGCGTTTAAATTTGCGGGTTGGGGCAAATTCGCCAAGTTTGTGACCGACCATATTTTCTGAGACGAAAACTGGGACGTGAACTTTACCGTTGTGGACGGCGACAGTGCGACCAACCATCTCTGGGAAGATTGTTGAGTAGCGTGCCCAAGTTTTAATTACGGTGCGATCTTCGGCAGAAAGAGCTTTGATTTTCTTTTCTAGTTTAAAATCCACGAAAGGACCTTTTTTGAGGCTTCTTCCCATAGACTATTTCCTCTTTCCTTCGTGACGACTGCGCACGATCATTTTATTAGTTTTCTTATTGTGGCGAGTACGGAAACCAAGAGTGAGCTGACCCCATGGAGTACGAGGTGCTTTACCAGTACCGTGACGGCCACCGTCACCACCACCGTGTGGGTGGTCTGTAGCGTTCATCACAACACCACGGACGGTTGGGCGGATGCCTTTACGGCGAACACGACCAGCGGAACCGATTTTGATGTTTTGATGCTGCATGTTTCCAACTGTACCGATGGAAGCTTCACAAGTTGCAAGTACTTTGCGAACTTCGCCTGAAGGCATACGTAGAGTGGCATAGTCCCCCTCTTTAGCCATAAGCTGAGCGGAGCTACCAGCAGAACGAACCATTTGTGCACCACGACCTGGGGTTAATTCGATGACATAAACCATAGTACCCACAGGGATGTTGCTAAGTGGAAGACGGTTGGATTCTTCAATTGGAGCCTCTTCACCAGTCTGGAAGGTTTTACCCTTGAACATCTTGGTGTCGGCGATGACGTAGTAGAAAGTATTGTTGGTATCTTTGATACGAGCGATACGAGCACTACGGTTTGGATCGTACTCAATTTCCATAACTTCAAAAGTCATATTCTTTGGAAGATTATGGGTAACTAAGCGATAGTGACGCTTGACACCACCACCACGATGGCGAACAGTAATGCGTCCTTGACTGTTTTTACCAGCATTCTGCTTTTTGGCTTTTAACAGAGACTTGAGAGGTTTTCGAGTGGTGATTTGATCGAAATCCTGAGTAGTCTTCTGACGCTGAGCAGGAGTGGTAGGACGATAAGCTTTAATGCTCATTATTTTTTATCTCCTTCCTCAACTTTTTCTTCGTCGAAAATACGGATTTTGTCGCCAGCGGCTAAGGTAGCGTAAGCTACTTTGCGATCACGGCGGAATGTTTTACCTGGGTAAGCATGTTTACCTTTTGAGAAGCGAGTTGCTTTACCTTTGCGGATTAAGATGCGAATATCTTTAACGGTGACATTGTATTGTTCAGCGATGGTTTTTGCAACTTCTTGCTTAGTAGCATCGGCTGGAACATAAAAGATATAAGTATTCTTAGTTTGTTCATTGTAGGCTTTTTCGGTAGCACGTGGAATAACTAACATTAAGCATTCTCCTTTCCGATGAGCCAGTTATCTAAAGCAGAAATGGCATCTTTTACGATAACGATAGAGTCTGCATTCATAACATCAAAGACGTTAAGGAAGGTTGGGCGAACCACCTTAGCAAAAGCAATATTGTTAGTTGCACGTAAAGTTAATGGATCCTTTTCTGAAACAACGATGAGAACATTCTTTGGAGCAATCTTCTGATCATTCAAGGTTTTGACAACCTCTTTGACCTTGCCGTCCTTAATACCAAGTGTATCAATGACGTGGATAGCTTTCGCTGTATTCTTCATCGAGAGTGCTTGCATGACTGCAACGCGTTTGGCGTTTTTGCTGAGTTTCTTGGTAAAGTTTTCTTCACCAGTACGACCGCCGGCAATACCACCGTGGCGCCAGATAGGGTTACGGGTAGAGCCGAAACGAGCACGACCGGTTCCTTTCTGTTTCCATGGCTTTTTACCACCACCGCGAACTTCACCACGCCTTAAGGTTTTTGCGTGTGAGCTGCGAGAATTAGCAAGATATGCAACATATGCAAGCTTAACTAATTCGTGATTTGTAACTTCGAGATCGAAGATTGCTGGATTTAAATCTGCCATATTACTCCTTTCCCTCCACGGTTACAATTCCTTTCTTAGGACCTGGGACTGCACCCTTTAGGCCTAAGATGTTATTTTCTTTGTCGATGTAAGCTACGACTAAGTTCTTTACGGTAACTTGGTCATGGCCCATACGCCCTGGCATACGCTTACCTTTGAAAACTTTTTGAGGATACATTGAGCCGATTGAACCGACTTTCCTAATATCGCCCTTGAAGCCGTGGGTGTTGCGTGATTCTTGGAAGTTCCAACGCTTGACAGTACCAGCGAATCCTTTGCCTTTCGAAATACCAGTAACTGCCACCTTGTCTCCAAGTTCGAAGCTTTCTACAGTGAGGACATCACCGAGTTTGAGCTCTGGAGTGGAATCCGTACGAAATTCCTTCAAGATTTTAGGACTTAATGTTTCGTCAGCTTTTTTGACGTGAGCTGATACCGACTTGCTCAGATTCTTACCCTGACCGTATCCAAGCTGCACAGCATTATAACCATCGGTGTCGACGGTCTTTATCTGAGTCACTGTGGCTGGTCCGGCTTGAAGGATGGTAACTGGAGTTACTAATCCATCTTCGCCGATGATCTGGGTCATACCAATTTTGGTGCCGAGGATGACTTTCATCTTTTCCTTTCCTTTAATGACGACACTCTAATAGCTAGACTAAGAGGAGTTCCAGTTTGTTTCTCTGCTTGGCCAATAATTTTCTAAAAAAATTATTGCAGTCGGAAACGAACGGCTTTTTCTTTGGTCTAGTTAGTCAAATGTCACCTTGATAAACTTACACGAGTATTTTAGCACAAACCCAGTGTTTCTTCAAGGGGAGTTTTTCTAGTCAACTTTCTCTTCGTCAGTTTTGGTACCTATCTTTTTGGCGGTACTGATTAATTCGGTTTTGGAGATTTTTTCATAAAAGAGTGGTTTTCTGATCGCGATCAGAATAGACAGTACAAAGAAATAGATCAGACAGGTGATTACGTAAGCGATGGTAAGAACCGCGGTAGCGTTATCATCAATTATATTATTGAAGCTGAGCAGTTGAATGGGGAAAAAAGATATGGCCGGAATTATGGCGAATTGGAAAAAGAAGGCCGTAAAACGGATAACTAGGTGGAGAAATTTGTTAAAGATTGAAGTTGAAGCCGTTTCGTCAATTAGCTTGACTTTTAGATTGGTCATAAAGAAACCAAAAGTGTAACCACGAAAAATCATAACACTAAGAGTGAGATAAAGAATGACAGAAACGAAAGCAGTTAAAATCGAGAACTCAAGACGGAGGATTTTCATAATAAATGGGGCGAGAGTAAGGAGAAAGGCAATGGAGCCGATTGCATCAAAGACGAGAGCCACGAGTCGCCTTAAGAATGAGATTTTCTTGCTGCGATCATAGCTTTTAAGATCAATTTCTTCACGAGTCGGCAGTAATTTCGCTAAAAGATTGGCAAGAATAAAGCCGAAGACGCCACCAAGAGTATTTGTAATAAGATCATCAACATCGAAGAGACGATAGTTGCCAGCGTAAATAAAGTAGAGTCCGCTGAGTTGAGTCAACTCAAAGAATAAGGAGAGGAGGAAGGACTTGATGACTACTTGTTTAAAATTGTTACGGAAATAATAGCGAAGGTAAAAGCCAAAAGGCAGAGTCATGAAGATATTAAAGACAGTCGTAAGGAAGCCCCAGTTTTTAAAGATAGTGAGGAAGGATTTTGGGTCC
The DNA here is from genome assembly GCA_013332965.2 of Candidatus Saccharimonadota bacterium. Classification (GTDB taxonomy): domain Bacteria; phylum Patescibacteriota; class Saccharimonadia; order Saccharimonadales; family Saccharimonadaceae; genus Nanosyncoccus. Next base: position 4,439 of record JABCPR020000009.1, read on the forward strand.
TGAAGATTAATATGTGTATGTTTTGCGATGTCAAATATAAAATTGAGCGGATTGAGCTGCATGTGGTAGCCATGCAGGGATTGTGCTTTTTCTGCTGAGGGGAGTGGTAGGATAACTAAACAGTAGGTGCAGAGCAGATAAAGAATAAAAGAATAGACGATCCAGACGCGCAAGCTCATGATGGAGCCATATTTTTTGTAGTTATAGATTAGATATGGCACTGAGAAGACCACGGCAATGGCCGGAAAAATAACGGAGGCTTGCTGAATTGCGTCTATGTATGAATGCATACTTATATTATATATTGTTTCCTAATAAAAAATAGCTCCACGGAGGAGCTATTTTTAGTTGTTTAGGTTTTAGAAGTCTGCGTCTTCATCTTTGACGATTTTGAAGTCGCCGAAGTTGCCTTCAGTTTCCTCTTCAGAATCTTCTAATTTACGTACACCGGTACCTACTGGAATCTTGCGGCCGATAATGACGTTTTCCTTCAAGCCGTGAAGCTTATCGACGCGACCATTGATGGCGGCATTAATAAGAACGCGGGTTGTATCCTGGAAGGATGCAGCTGAAAGGAAGGAGTCTGACCAGATTGAAACCTTGGTAATACCGAGAAGGAGCTGAGTGTATTCAGCTGGAGTACGACCAGAAGCGATACATTCACGGTTGGCTTCTTCAACGGCGTTGACGGAGGTAATATCACCAGCGACAAAGTTAGTGTCACCAGCATCTTCAATCATGACACGGCTAAACATCTGGCGCACAATTACCTCAAGGTGTTTTGCTGAAACGTCGTTACCGTTTGCTGCGTAGACTGCCATAATATCGTTCATGATATAGCGAGCAGTAGCTTCAACACCCTTATACTTGAGTTGATCCTGAAGATTTAGAGAACCAGTTGTGAGGCGATCACCAGCTTCAACAGTATCATTGCTCTTGACGAGCATTTCTGCATCATTTGGAATTTCGACACGAACTGGACCACCAGCACCTTCGGTGATGAGAACGGCACCATCGACGATCTGAGCGTTACCGTCAAATGGAGCGATGATTGGTTCCATACCTTTAGATTTGGCAGCGATGACGTCGCCAGTCTTGACGGAAGCACCATCTTTAACCATGATTTTACGGCCATCGGTCACTTCGATGCGTTCAGTCTTGCCTGAAGATGGGGTGATTTGGACCACAAAGTGATTACCATCTTCCCAAACTTCACAGAGACCAGAAACTGGAGCAATCCAAGCTTGACCCTTAGGATTTCTAGCTTCGAGAAGCTCTTCTACACGAGGAAGACCACGGGAGATAGCACCAGAACCTGCAACACCGGAAGAGTGTTTAGTATCGAGAGTAAGCTGAGTACCAAGCTCACCTAGGGATTGCGCGGCGATGACACCAACTGGTTGATTTGGCTCAACGAGTTGACGGGTAGCCATGTCGACACCATAGGCTTTCTGTGGAATACCATCGACGGACTTGGTAGTAAGTACAGATTGGATGCGGACAGATTTAATATCTTCATCGGAAGCAATCTGCTCGGCCATTTCACGGGTGATGAGCTGATCGTTTTCGAGGTAGCCTGGAATCACTGCTGCGGTATAGCGGCCGGCAATACGCTGGACGAACTCGATACCAGTTTGCTGAGTTTCAGATTTGAAGACCTCAAAGCCTGGATCTTCAGCATCCTTATCAGTGGTGAAGACGTCTTGAGCAACATCGACGAGACGACGGGTAAGATAACCAGAGTCGGCAGTACGGAGAGCGGTAGAAACCTGACCCTGACGAGCACCACGAGTTGCAATGAAGGATTCGAGGGTATTAAGACCATTCTTGTAGCTGGACTTGACTGGAAGCTCGATTTCCTTGTTGTTAATGTCGACCATGATACCAATAGCTGCAGAAGCAAGCTTAATACCAGAAACGGAACCACGAGCACCGGAGTTAGTCATCACGGCAATGTCGGTATCCATAGTAGCAAGCTTTTGCTTGAGGAAGCTGGAGATTTCACCGTCGATTTCACGCCAGTTAGCAACGGTTAGGTTGTAACGTTCAGTGTCGGTGAGTAAGCCCTGATCGTACTGATCTTGGATAAGAGCAGTTTTTGCATCACCCTTAGCGATGAAGTCAGCAATTTCTGGATAAGTTGGATAGTCGTCCTTACAGGTAGAGATGGAAGCGATGGTCTCATATTCAAAGGCCAAGTCTTTCAATTTATCTGCAACTTCAACTGTTACCTTAGAACCATAATCATTAAAGATATTAGCCATGACTTTCTTCAAGTGCTTTGAAGTCTGGACGCCGTTATCGTATGGGTAATCTACTGGGAGAATCTCATTGAAGATAACACGGCCAAGTGTGGTGTCGCGAATCTCTTTCTTAGTGAAGACGCGAATTGGAGTTTGGAGGGCAATATCGCCACGATCATAAGCCATTTCTGCTTCATAGACTGAGCTGAAGGCAAGTGGTTTATCAGATTCAGTACCAGGTTTATCGTAGGTTAGGTAGTAGCTACCAAGTACAACGTCCTGATAAATAGCAAGCACTGGGGATCCGTCAGCAGGTTTTAAGAGGTTGTGCTGAGCGGTCATTAATTCCTGCGCTTCCTTCTGAGCTTCGGCGGAGAGTGGAAGGTGGATAGCCATCTGGTCACCATCATAGTCGGCGTTGAAACCAGAAGC
>JABCPR020000010.1 GCA_013332965.2 Candidatus Saccharimonadota bacterium
AAAGCATTGCGGCTATGGTAGTCCCAGTTCTGAAACATCAATCCCCCAGCTCCAGAGATAATATTAAGTCCCAGTACTAAAACACAAGTAATGGATATTATTTTGACATTGAAAATTCTTTCGTATCCATCCAGCGATTTGTATTTGATATTTTTTCTAAATACCAAGAATCCATAAATGATAGTCAAGATACAGGGAATTGAGATATATTTTTTGAACCAGAACCATAACCACATTGCGATTGGCACGGCCAAAAATAAATAGATCAAAGTAAGTAAAGATTTATCAATCTTTTTAAAAAGTCTTAGTCTCTCATCTTCTTTTTTTAGCATCACACTACTCTCTATTTTCTAGCATTAAGAACATTTCTGAAGCATGCCAAATGCTTGATAGTTTTGGTCCCTTAACATGACTATAATGTTCATTAATTAGTTTTTGTTCATCTGCCTCTTCTTCGGTTAATTCACCGTCGAAAGTTAGTGGATATGATTCATCAAGGATTGTTGTCAATCCGTAATGTCCAGGCTCTTGATGTACGCTCGCCCATTCTTTTGCTGGATGTACTGGATCTACAATGTTACCATGCTTAGCCTCCTTATATCCGTTCAACCACCAAGTTAGCCCGAGGTATTTATCGGCCTTATCTAGATGTAGGTCATACCCAAGATCAATCTTATTTTTCCTCGCGCCATTAATTAGCAGTGCGGTTGGATAGTATCCCATCTCGCTCCCATCCACTAGGCCAGTGAATTCTCCGTCAACAGTCTTCTGCTTAACTTCCGCCTTAATTTTATTCACCAAATCTTGTCGATGATTCGCCACTGCGCCAATAAGATAGAGCAGTTGACCAGGATTATCCGCTGATTCCACACACTTTGTCTCGTTTTTCTCTAATTTATTTCGGCAGTCGTAAATACTATTAATCTGCTTCATCCATTCCTCAAATAACCAGGTATTACCAGTCTTTTCCAGAACCATAGCCGCCATCATTCCTTACGATATAGCCCCGCTTCGTTCGTTTTGGCAAGTAGTGTTGTGTTTGGTCTTCCGCGATTAATGTTTATCAAAACTTCCTGATGTAATACCTTAAGTACTCGACCCACTGGTGACTCATTAAAATCTGGTAAATGAATTTTTTTCTTGCTTGTTGTAATTGTCTCGTTCGTTAAATTCTCAACCAGTTTGGTCTCTCGGTTATTTAGGCGGTCATCCTCCCATTGGTTAAAATTATTCCAATCCTCCCAGACCTTTGCTTTGCGCCCTTTTTCGATATGCACTCCAGTCTCATCCTCATAGATCCTTGTAATATTGCCAGCCTCATCAAGTAGAAGCACGGTATACATATTTGGAATAATCATCTCGTGACTAAAATCAAAAGTACGAATCACTTGTTTTGTATGGAGATCAATCAATTTGCCCTTTCTGTATATCATCTTTCTGCGATCACCCATGCCAAAGCTTAGAAAGTCAGAATTCTTTTTATGACTAATCTCTTGTTTTTGGATAAAGTACGTTTGCGCTCGTAGTGGCACATCTAGCTCATATAGATATTCCGCCAACTCATTTGCCATATTTTTGCTAAAATCATTTTTTAAAAATGGCTTATAGTCAATACCAGCTCGATCCAGCGCCTCGACATTCTTAATCTCTCGATGATTCAAATAGTGTGAGAAAGAAAACCAACTAAAAGTACTTACTATAATAATCGCCACTCCAGCTACTATTTTTAGGTAGCGTTTCTTAGTCACGATTGAGCTAAAGATTATTAAGTTAATTATAATTAGACCTAAAATATATTTCGGCATTGTATCTTTAAAGCCAAATTTTGCATGTACTTCTTGTAGATATTTAATAATACCCATGACTTGTAAAAATACATATCCAGCCATAACTTGGATTCTATACTTACTAAGAAAATCTCTCAGTGTATTTAAAATCTTAGTCTTTTCGTCTAAATGCGTGAAGATATAGAAGAGAATTGCAATAATTAAGAGGTTATAATGCATGACATAGAGAAAACTTTCATACGGGTTGTAGAAAATATGCAAAATAAAGTTAAAACCGTAGGCAAATAATAATGCGAAGTAAATCTTCTCATGAAAGATCATTTTCTTACTAAAGAAATAATATAAATTAATTAAGCCAAATATTCCAAATCCCAATAATCCTAAAGCATTAATTAGGTTATTTTTTTCTAAAATTAATCCACCTAGTAAACCAAATTGATAAACGAACGATGTATTCATCTGGAAAATCACACGCTTCATGCTCCAGGTTCGTTCAATATAGGTAAATACTTCAGAGTTTTTATCCAAAATAAATCCGTTAATACTGGAAGTGAAGAAATTATTTGCTGATGGCCAGAATGCCTTTTGAATATCAGCTAGCATCACGGTAATTGATAAGACTACCAGAAGAATTGAACTAAATTTTATGATTTTATGCTTTACGTTCTTATTTAGAAAAATAATGATAGTCAGGAGAATCAAGAACTGAATAATATTAGTTAAAGTAAAGGCAAGGCTTCCAATTCCCGCAATCACAAGTAATGCATAGTCTTTTAGCTCTAGTTTTTTGTCGATCATGCCGGCTGCAATTACCCACATTAACATTAACCCAAATTGCGAGAATACATAAGTTTCAAAAATTGAGTTGAAGGCAACTTGAGTAAAAGCAAAAGTTAGAACAATTGTTGCAAGCAAACTAGTCTTCTTGCTAATCTTTAGCTTTTGCATCAATTGATAAAATAGCGTTACACTTAAGGCTCCAATCGCAGCTTCGAAAATCACCGCCGCAACAACCACGCCAGTTAACTTTCCTAGAACTCTTACAAATGGTTGAGTTAGAATTACAAAAAGTGGATGCACCGACGTTCTATAGTGTAGTCCATCTTGCAAAGTCATATCCTGTAGGACTCTAGGAGTATCCCCACCATAGAAAACGTCAGTTTCGGTACCGTTAGTTATGAGGTTTACAAAGGATAATAAGAATAAGTTTAGCGCAAAGACCAGTGAAAATATTTTTAAGAACTCTTTTATTCTGTCACCGTGGTTTTTTAGAAAATCTTTCATCTTCACCTTTATGTCTTTCATCTTATTTTTTCCTTACTCCACCTCTTAATCTAGAAATCTTCCTTCATCTTTTTTATAAACGCCTTCCAACTGTGTCTCTCCTCTAGTAATTTCTGAGCTGCCTCCACATAGTTTTCATATTTCTTTGGATTTTTCCTGAAGTCCTTTAGTTTCTTTACGTATCCATCAACGTCCCGAATTTCTTTTACCAAGGAACCGGTCTTGCCGTCCTGGATAAACTCATGCACCCCACCATCATTGCTAGCCAAGATTGGTAAACCTGCTGCTGTTGCTTCCAATATAATATTTGGTACGCCATCCCCCACGCTTGTGTAGAGTAGTATGTCATAGTCATCGGTTGGTATGTTTGAAAAACCATCAAAAGCTCCACGATATTTAATTACAGGTACACCATTGAAGAAATCCTTATTAACATCATCAGAAAATGCACCAAATACGTCGATTTGAAATTCATCCGGATTTAGTTTGTCCGCAATCAACTTAATCATGTCTGGCATTTTTTCTCTCGTTACCCGGCTTGCCCAGAGTACGCGAACTTTTTTATTTGCCTCTGCATGGTGTATTTTTTTTACTTCATCCATAATCGGCTGATATTGTACCTTAAACATCTTTTTGTCTAATGCATTTTTCTCAACCGACTCCTCCACGAAAGTTTGGTTATCGGTAAAAATCTTCTTCACTACTTTATAGACGTCAAAAATGAATGGATCATCGAACGAGAATCTACAAATAAAGTTACTCTCTGGAATAAAACAAGAAGCGAACACCGAAACTGTTAACTCATAATGGTTCTTAATCAACTCCTGATGCTTATAGGCCCAATCATAGGCATATTCAGAGTTGATGATATGTAATCGCTTACATTTTAGCTGTGTGATTACCCTTGATAGCAACTCATCCTTTTCATATGGTGGTAAACCATCTGCTAATTTACCAAACTCGATCAAGTCGGTATTTTTTGGAAGCATCTTAGACCAAACATTCTTGTTTGGTAGAGTCGTAATCACGGTGAACTTAGAGCCTGGGTGAATTTCCTCAATCGCCTTCATCATATTAAGCATCACCTTGTCAGCCCCACCTCTAACTACCCAAGGTACCATGAAAATATAATCCGGCGTATGTGTTACGGATTGAGCAATCTTCAGATAAGTTTCCCCAATAATCGATAGGTCACTTGGGTCATAAATCTGAGTGCGCTTCAAAATGAAAGGGTATGGATAAAGCTGGGTTTCAAGCGGATTAATCTTCGCCCATTCTCTCACTACAAAGTCAGGAATCTTACTTTGTCGATTTTTCTGATTGAGACTATTTAGAACTTTAAGAGTTAGTTTTGCTGGCGGTGTAATAAAATAATTTAAGAAATTATTATCACGGATTTTCTTATATAGCCTGTATCCTTTTCGTTTTATTGAAACCCCAACTGACACATCAGCATGTATCTCATGACTAAAACCACGTACTTTATCGAAATCAAAGAATTCCATATATGGGATTATCTGATTCATACTATTGCTCGAGGAAAGACGAGAATTACTGGATCTACGATAAAAGAGAATAGTTTCTTTGGCAATTAAGTGTTTAATTCCAGCATGCGTGGTTTCAATATTGAAGACATAGTCTTCATGAGAATATCCGCCGGTCAAATGTTTATAAGGATGTTTTAGGATGGTTGAAGTTTTTGCCATTAAAATTGCACACCAACGGTTCTCACCTAATAGAACAATCGTATCCTTTTCTACTGGGAGGGTTTCTTTCTGGATTGTCAGTACGTTATTTACCCCTGTCCCGAAAGTTAAAATACCCTCTGGATGTACAATAACTTCTTCTGTTGCTCCAATCAAAACCCCATATGCAGCTATCAGCCAGTTGTCAGAAATTAAGTCATCTCCATCTAGAAATGTTATGTATTCGCCCCGTGCCTTTTGTGCTAAAAAGTTACGTGATGGTCCAGGATCACCAAAGCTATTTTCAAAAATCTCAACACTAGGATTATCCTTATATCTCTGGAAGTAATCCTTAGTAATTTGATCACCATTATCAATATGAATCAATATCTCATAACTGATATTTTTTTCTTCAAGCTTTTTGGTTGCCTCCAGGATGCTTCGCATAGTTTTATGGGCAACTAAGCCCTCATTATGCGCGGTTATCGCAACCGTTAAATCGTACCTCTTCATATTATCTTGTATTATAGCATAGTGTATCTAATGTTATAATTAAGATATGGAAAAAACCACTAAACGGTCATCTACTTCGTCGAGCATCATTTTAATCCGTAACACGCTTCCTCAAAATTATGGTGGTGGCGAAACTTATCAACTCACTCTTGCCCAGGTTCTGTCTGACCATCATTATCACTCAATTATTATGTCATCCTCTTCTCAGCTTCTTGAAGACGCCAAAAAGAAAAAAATTAGCGCTAAAAAAGCCCCATTTTTAAAAAACCAAAACTGGAGTGGTCTTAGGAATCTACTTCTTCCACTATATGCCTTATGGCAACGCTACCTCTATTTTTGGTATCTCCATCAATTTAAAAGGCTTAATCCTAAAACCGTTATAATCGAATCTCGTGACGATTGGATTGCCGCTACACTCGCTGCCAAAAAACTCAATATCCAGACTCTCTGGCTTGATCATATGGATTTTAGAAGTTGGGTTTTACAAAATGTTGAGCAAAAATACAAGAATGCTATCGGAAAAAAAATACTTCACCTTGCTAAATATGCTGACCGTGTAATTTTTATTTCTGATTTTGAAAGAAACTATTTTGAAAATTTAATTAAAAAGACCTCAATTAAAAATCTCACGAATTTAGTTACTATCAAAAACGGGGCCATTGATTCATTCTCTAACTACCAAAATCAAGTCATAGAAAAAGATTCATTTATCTATCTCGGTCGTCTCGAGGAATACAAGGGAATCAAAGAACTTATTTCTGCCTTTTCTAAAGTTGCCCCAGATTTTCCTACTGCCACTCTTCATATATATGGCACGGGGTCGCTTGCAAATTATTGTGAAGAACGCCAAACGTCTCAGATCATATATCATGGTTTTACCGATAAGCCTCTAGAAAAAATCGCTACCGCAGAAACTTTTGTTCTAGTCTCCCATATTGAGGGCCTTAGTCTTTCACTGATTGATGCCGCCATGCTCGGAAAACCGATTATCGCCACCAATATTGACGGTAATCCAGAAGTAGTTCAGCACCAAAAAAATGGAATATTAGTTCCTATTAAAGATGTCGACTCTATTGTGAAAGCCTTGCGGAAAATGTTAATGAATAAAGAATTAAGAATACAGTATGGTCAAGCCTCAAGAAAAATATACCTTCAAGATTTTAATTTTCCAAGGACCATAAAAGAACAGCTAATTCCGATTATTGAAGGAAAATAAAATGTCAAAATCTCCACTCGTCTCCGTTTTTGTCCCAACTTATAATAACGAAAAATATCTAGCAAACTGCATCGACTCTCTTCTCACGCAGACTTTTCAGGACTTTGAAATCATTGTCGTTGATGATGGTTCCACCGATCAAACCACAAAACTCCTCGAAGCCTACAAGATTAACCCTCACGTTCGAGTCCACAGCCAGCCTAATTCCGGTATCTCTGTCGCCAGAAATCAGGGACTCAAATTGTCCCGTGGCCAGTTTATAAGTTTCGTGGATAGTGACAATTGTGTCACCCATGATTTTCTTGAAAAACTCATCGCTCCACTCCTCCAAAATCCCAATATCGACATTACCGTCTGTGGTTATCAAGAAATCTATCAAGATCATAAAATATCGCATCCATTAGATCCTCAAATTATCACTGGCACAGAAGCCACCAAAAACTTTCTTTTAAAGCAACAGGATTTTGACATTTTAATCTGGAATAAACTTTGCAGAAAAACCTTATTTGAAAAACACCACATCCTCTATCCAGCCGGCCAGATTCATGAAGACAATCTTACAACCTATAAACTTTTTGCTGCAGCTAAGAATATTCAGTATCTAAAAGATGAATTATATTTTTATCAACGAAAAAATTCTTATATCACCAAAAACTTTACCTCGACTGAAAAAACCTTAAAACGTCTCCAGGCGAAAGAGCAAATGGCAGAAGAAGCAAGAAAATATCTCAATACCCCAGATTTTGATCTCGTTTGTGACATTGCGCTAATCTATGCCTATTTCGCCTTCATTGATAATTCCATAACCGGCCACATCGAAAAGAATTATTTTAAGGAGTATCGAAAAAAAGCCCTTCAGGCCTTAAAATCTAATCGCCAAAACCCCTATCTCACAAAAAAACTCCGTCTCTACAGTAAACTACTCTCGTCTCCTCTTAGTGCTCTCTATTGGATTTTTCGAAAAATCACCCTAAAGAGTATATAATAAAGGAAGGTTATAAATAGGAGTTAATAATATGAAGATTCTCGTCACCGGCGGTACTGGCTATATCGGCTCTCATACCGTCGTTGAATTACAAAAACAGGGTCACCAAGTTGAAATCCTGGATAATTTATTTAATAGTAAAATCACCGTCCTAGAAAAAATCAATCAACTCACTGGGCAGACTCCAGTTTTTCATCAAGTTGACTTACTTGATTATCAGAAAATGCGCGAACTTTTTGCTGCCACTCAGTTTGATGCAGTTATTCATTTTGCCGGCCTCAAAGCTGTTGCTGAGTCGATCGAGCAGCCACTCCGCTATTATGAAAACAATGTCACCGGCACCCTCAATCTCTTGAAGTGCATGGCCGAATTCAACGTTAATAAAATTATTTTCTCCTCATCTGCTACTGTTTATGGCAGCCTCAATTCTGGTAAGCTTGATGAGTCCATGACTACTGGCTTATGCGTCACTAACCCTTACGGTGAAACTAAACACGTCATTGAAAAAATTCTTGAGGCTGAGGCTATTGCCCGCCCAGAACTCTCTGTCGTGATTTTGCGCTACTTCAATCCGGTTGGTGCTCATGCTTCCGGACTTCTTGGTGAAGATCCAAACGGTATCCCAAACAACCTCATGCCAGTCGTCATGCGTGTTGCCGAAGGTAAAATCAAAGAGCTCCAGGTTTATGGTGATGATTATGATACCCCAGACGGCACCTGTATTCGTGATTACATTCACGTAGTTGATCTTGCTAAAGGCCACCTTGCCGCTTTGAAAGCCACAGAAACTCCAGGCGCCAAGGTTTATAACCTAGGCTCAGGCAAGGGCTCTTCAGTTCTCGAAATCATCAAGGCCTTTGAAGAAGCTAGCGGTAAACCACTTGCTCATCGCATTACCGATCGTCGTCCAGGTGACCTAGCTGAAATCTATGCTGATCCAGCGAAGGCCAAGCGCGAACTTGATTGGCAGACTGAGCTCACTATAGCAGACGCCATGCGCGATACGATTAATTTTCTTAATCACCAGAATTAATTTATAAGATAGACTCCTATATACAATAAAAATATCGAACGCTAAGTTCGATATTTTTAGTCTTTCTAATTAATTTTTTATTTACGTATCCTAGCCGCCACGCTCGCAAATGGCAGCAACAACGGATTTAAGTACTTCCATTTTTCCGTTAATTTCTGGTTGCTGCGCGCTACCGCCAACGCGTGTGAAATTTTCCAGCGCAACATCACTCGCGCCAGCCATTTTTTCTGTTCCTTGGTTGGATTTTTACCTACCCATTTTTTCAAATAATCAAAACTTTTCTGCCAATTTCTCCAAGGTAGGGAAGAACTCGCCACGGTGCTAGTTTCGGTTCCATAGTGATAGATATAATATGGCTTTGCCAAAAATTTCAGCCTATCAAACCCCTCTTTTTCGGCACATTTTAAATATTGCAATACGAAATTCGTATCTTCTGCAAAGTCCCAGCCAATAGGGAATTTCAGCTCGTATTTTTTGATGATCTCCGCACGGAACATCTTATTTACGGAGGCATAGAGTCGACCATCACTTGCTAAATTCTTCAAAATATAGGCCTTAAAATCCTCTTCACCCCGTTCAGAAATTTCATTTGTAAACATTGGTTTCTCGGTTTTCTGGTGAATCCTTTTGTATAAAAATCCAGATGTCGCCACCGCTACCTTGTCTTCAAGTAATAGTTTGCTCATCTCGCTCAAATATTTTTTTGATACCGCATCATCTGAATCGATAAATGCGATCAGCTCTCCACGTGCTTCAGCGAGTCCACGATTTCTTGCCGCCGCAGGTCCCGCGTTCTCTTGTCGAATCAGTACAATTTTTCGCCCCATTCCCAAAAGTTTCTGTTGCCTCTTAAATTCATTGAGGAGTAGATAACTATCATCCTGAGATCCGTCGTCAATACAGATAATCTCTAAAATTTCATAAGCATCTTTCACTAACTGATTCAAAAGTTTTACGGCCTTGTCACCAGTATTATAAACAGGAATAATAATCGAAATTAACGGTTGCTTCATATGCTTATTGTAACATCAGAAAAATATTTTTCACTATGGTATAATTTAATCTATGAAAATCCCTAACATCTGTAGTCGCAAAAACCGCATTCTTTTGAAGGAGTTAATTAAAACCGATTTTAAACTACGCTACCAGGGATCCGTCTTGGGCTATATGTGGGCTGTGCTGCGCCCAATGATGCTTTTTGCCATCCTCTATGTCGTCTTTGCTAAAATCCTTAAAATGGGTAGCGACATCCCGCATTATCCAGTTTATTTACTAGCTGGTACCGTGCTCTGGAGTTTCTTCTCTGAATGCACAAGCCAAGGTATCCAGGCTATTGTGGCTCGTGGCGATCTACTCCGTAAAATTAGTTTCCCAAAATGGATCATCGTCGTCTCCGCTACTACTACCGCCTTAATTAATTTTCTCATCAACCTCGGCGTGGTCATTATTTTTGCCATCATTAACGGCGTTACTCCAAGTCTCTCTTGGCTCATCGTTCCATTTATTGTCCTAGAGCTTTATTTACTCTCTCTTGGTATCTCATTCTTCCTTGGCGCCATCAATGTTAAATATCGTGACATCTCCTCAATCTGGGAAGTTTTTATGCAGGCCCTCTTCTATGCCGTTCCAGTCATTTATCCAATCACCATGGTTGCTGACGCCAGTCCTCTCGCTGCAAAAATCTTTCTCCTAAACCCAATCGCTCAAGTCATCCAGGATGTTCGTTATTTTCTAATCACCAACCAAACCATCACCACCTGGAATTATCTTCCTGAACAGCTGCTTCACTTTGTGCCAATTCTCATTGTAATTATTATTATCACTCTCGGCGGTCTCTACTTTAGGAAACGTTCAAAATACTTTGCGGAGGAAGCCTAATGTTTAAAAAACTATCAAAAACTCATCCAGAAGCGACCAAAAAGACTCAGAAGAAAGCTAATTCCATGAAAAAAGATTCCGCCGAAGATATCATTATTGTCGATCATTTATCAAAAAGCTTTAAGCTTCCTACTGAGCGTTCTTGGGGTCTCAAACAAGCCATCTTTAATCGTCTCAAAGGTATTAAGGGGTATACAAAACAAGAAGTTTTAAAAGATATTAGCTTTAATGTTAAAAAAGGTGAATTCTTAGGTATCGTTGGTCGTAACGGTTCCGGTAAATCCACTTTGCTTAAGATTCTCGCCCAAATCTATGTCCCCGATTCTGGCAACATCACAATCAAGGGCTCTCTTGTTCCATTTATCGAGCTTGGTGTTGGTTTTAATCCAGAACTGACTGGTCGTGAAAACGTCTACATGAATGGCGCCATGCTTGGATTCTCAAATGAAGAAATGGATAAAATGTTTATTGACATTGTGGAGTTTGCTGAACTCGCTCCCTTCATGGACCAGAAGCTTAAGAATTATTCCTCAGGTATGCAAGTTCGTCTCGCTTTTTCGATTGCGATTCGCGCTCGTGGTGACATTCTGATTCTTGATGAAATTCTCGCCGTCGGTGACGCCGCCTTCCAGGAGAAATGTAATCAATATTTTGCCTCACTTAATAAAAACCAAACCGTCATTCTTGTCACCCATTCCATGGAAAATGTTCGCAAGTTCTGTGACCGCGCCATCCTTATTGATCAGGGAAAAATTATTAAAGAAGGTGACCCTGAAATCGTTGCTGACGCTTACCTCAAATTGTTTTAAAAAGAAAAGAATAATGTGAATTACGATTATCTGATTGTCGGTGCCGGATTCTTCGGCGCTACTGTTGCTGAGCGACTTGCTGCTTCCGGAAAGAAGGTCCTAGTTATCGATCGTCGACCACACCTTGCCGGTAATGCCTACTCCTACACTGACTCTGAAACTGGTATCGAAATTCATCAGTATGGTTCCCACATTTTTCATACTGAAAGCGAAGAGGTTTGGAATTATATTACCAAATTTACCGAATTCAATGATTACATTCATACCGTGCCTACTCGTCACGACGGCAAACTTTATCCAATGCCAATCAATCTTGACACGATCAATCTCTTGTATGATAAAAACTTCACTGCTGATGAAGCTAAAGCTTTCATTGATGAAGAAATAAAAAAGGATATTGAAAAATATCATATTACGGAACCTCAGAATTTCGAAGAAAAGGGAATTACTCTCATTGGTGAAAAACTTTATCAAGCTTTTATTAAAAACTACACTGAAAAACAATGGGGCACTGACGCCAAAAACCTCAGCGCTGAAATCTTGAAGCGAATTCCGGTCCGTTTTGATCATGATAACCGCTATTTTGCTTCCGCCAAACATCAGGGAATCCCAAAAGCCGGCTACACTAAAATCGTAGAAAATATGCTTAATTCTAACAACATCGAAGTCCGCCTGAATACTAGTTTCAAAGATATTGAATCTGAAATCAAAGGTGTAAAGGTTATCTATACTGGCCCAATCGATGAGCTCTTAAATTATGAATTAGGTGTTTTGCCATACCGTAGTCTTCGTTTCGAAGCAGAGTGGACTGATCAGGATCTTGGTCATGCCGTCGTTAATGAAGCTGATAAGGATATTCCATACACCAGGACTCATGACTATAAATATTATCAAATCCATCAGACAGAAGTTTTCGCTTCCAAGAAATCTTACATCTGTAAAGAATATCCAGCCGATTATGAAGTAGGGAAGGAAGCTTATTATCCAGTCAATAATGCTGAATCTGAAGTGCTCTATCAAAAATATCTCAACCTCCTAAAGGAACGCTATCCAAACATTATCCTTGGTGGCCGCCTCGGCGCCTACCGTTACTGGGATATGGATGTCGCCATCAAAAACGCACTTGAACTTGCCGCTACTCTCGAATAAACTGATAAAAAACTAGGAGAGGTATAAATCAAATATTAGGGCCATTAACAATTTCAGAGTGCTATAATAAAAAAATATTAAGGAGATACATTTATGTGTGGAATTGTTGGATATATCGGCGAAAAAGATGCTCAGGATTTTCTCTTACAAGGTTTGAAACGACTTGAGTATCGTGGCTATGATTCGGCCGGTGTCGTTACTTTAGATCACAAAAACCACCCAACCCTACTTCGTGCTGTCGGCAAAATCAAAAGCCTTGAAGAAAAAATCAAAAACCATCGCACATCTGATCACATCGGCATTGGCCACACCCGCTGGGCTACTCATGGTAATCCATCCGAGCGTAACGCTCATCCGCATCAGGCCGGCTCAATCTACTTAGTCCACAACGGTATTATTGAAAATTACAAAGCCCTCAAAGAGCAGCTTAAAGATTATGACTTTAAATCAGATACCGACACTGAGGTTCTCACTGCTCTAATCGACAGTTTTTATCAATCCGGCAAAACTAGCCTCGAAGATGCAGTCTCTCAGGCCCTCAAACTCGTCGAAGGGACTTTTGGAATCGCTGTGCTTAGTGTTCTTGATCCCGACCATCTCGTGGTTGCTCGCTGTGGCTCACCGCTCGTTATTGGCGTTGGCGAGACCGAAACCCTCGTTGCCTCTGATGCTTCCGCTCTTGTTGGCTACACTCAAAAAGCCATTTATCTCAATGATGGTGAAGTTGCGGTGCTTTCCAAAAATAGTGTCGACGTTAAAACCCTCGACCTAAAGCCAGTTTCTGCTAAGGTTGAAGAGATTCTCACGGATCTTTCTGCCATTCAAAAAGGTGGCTATGATCATTTTCTCCTCAAGGAAATTATGGAACAGCCAAACTCTCTTACGGAAACCCTCCGCGGTCGTATTAATCAAGCAGAACACACTGTTCATCTTGGCGGGCCAAATCTCTCCGCTAAGGAATTAAAATCTATTCGTCATCTAATTATGGTCGGCTGTGGTACTGCCTATTATGCTGCCAAGACCGCCGCTTATCTCTTTGAGCAATTCTTACCGGACGTCACGATCGACCCAGTAATTGCCTCTGAATATCGTTACCGCCATGCTTATATTCCAGAAAATTCAGTCGCCTTAATTATTTCTCAATCTGGTGAGACTGCCGATACTCTCGCCTGCCTTCGTGCAATCAAAGCACAGGGAACCAAAACCATCGGTATCGTTAATGCCATCGGTTCGCCCATCGCTCGTGAAGTTGACGGCGGTACTTACGTTCATGCTGGTCCTGAAATTTCCGTCGCCAGTACTAAGGCCTTTACTTCTCAGGTAGCCGCCCTCCTTATGTTTGGTTTGACTATTGCTGAAGCTAAAGGCGTCAGTCCTCGTGCGCTCACCCCAGTTATCGATGAGCTCGCTAAGCTGCCGGAAGAAATTGCTAAGATTCTCAAAGCTTCAAATCAGGAGATCGAACAATTAGCTAAAAAGTTTGCAAGTTACGATCACGCCATTTACCTCGGTCGTGACACTAATTTCCCGATTGCTCTCGAAGGTGCACTGAAGCTTAAAGAGATTTCTTACATTGATGCCAATGCTTACCCAACCGGGGAACTCAAACATGGCCCAATCGCCCTCATAGACGATCGCTTCTTTGAAGTTGTCATGCTACAGTCTGGCTTCCTTTATGAAAAATCCATCTCAGGTATCCAGGAGGTTCTGGCTCGTGGCGGTCACGTGGTTATCTTTACTGATACCGATGTAGCCCTGCCAGTTGATGCTGTGGTTAGGATTAAAACAGACTTTAAAATCCTCACCCCAATTCTCTTTAATCTCTTAAATCAACTCTTCGCTTATCACGTTGCTGTTGCTAAGGGAAATAACGTTGATCAGCCGCGCAATCTTGCAAAATCTGTTACAGTAGAATAATCCAAAAATCACTCTAGGATAACCGGTAAAACTTCTGTACCTTTTACCGGTTCTAGAGTAAAATATCTATAAATGAAAAAAGATTCTAGCGTAGTTTTTTTCCGTTTCTGCCTTATGCTAGGCGACTCTTTGGCAATTATTGCCTCCTTTCTGTTTGCCTATTTAATCCGCACACATTTTGATAGCCGCCCTTATTATTTCGTCTCCGATCCACTCCGCTTCACTCTTTCGGTCGCTTTTATGGTTCCGGCCTGGCTCGTTATCTTGGCTGTTCTCGGTCTCTATAACAAAAAAATCTTTCTCGGTCGCTCAAGATGGCAAGAGCTCTCGCGTCTTTTTACGGCTTCCGTGATTGGTATTATGTTTATTATTACCTTCGATTTCTTCGTTGAAGGTGATCTTTTCCCGGTCCGCTTGATCGCTCTCTATGCCATGATCATTTGTTTCTTCTCACTCTCTCTCATGCGCTTCATTCTAAAATTCATCCGTCGCTGTATTTTGCAGCAGAGAATTGGCGCCATGAAAGCTATTATTGTTGGCAACTCCAAACTCACTACGCATTTAATTAGTCAAATGACTGATTATCCAGAAGAGGGGTATCGAGTTGTGGGCGTCGTAGCTGGTAGTCAATATATTCCTAAGGAATTTCGTAGTACTCTCCAATACACTTCACTCAAAGAAGCTTTAAAAAACTGTGAAGCTGATGTAATCTTCCAGACCGACGAAAAACAAGTTGAATATGTTTATCGTCAATCCATCAATCACCATCTGCAATATTATTTCACTCCATCTGAAACCACTCTCTCAACCTCAATGGGTGAGCTAGAGCTAATCGGCAGCACCCCAGTCATTATGGTGAAAGCTACTCCACTTATGGGTAACGCAAAAGTTGTTAAACGAATTATGGATCTCGTACTCGGTACCATCCTTCTCTTGCTCTCCTCGCCCCTTATGCTAATAATTTGGTTGATTATTAAGATCTCTACCCCAAAAGCTAGTGCGATTTATTCTGAGATTCGTCTTAGCCGGTTCAATCAGAAGATTAAAATTCATAAGTTCCGCAGTATGAAAATTGAATATTCTGGCATGAGTCCAGAAGCGGCTTTTGCCAAAATGGAAAGGGAAGGGAAGCTTAAAAATGCTGCAAAACTTAGCCAGGAATATCGCGAAAACGGCGATTTTCTAGAACAAGACCCTCGCATTACTAAGATTGGCAAATTTATCCGCGCCACCTCACTCGATGAGCTTCCGCAACTCATTAACGTAATTAAGGGCGACATTTCACTCGTCGGACCTCGCGCTCTCGTCCCTGGTGAACTTAGAAATTATGGCGATCGTTCGTTGCTTCTGACTGTTAAATCCGGGCTCACTGGCCTAGCTCAGGTCTCTGGTCGACGGTCAATTAGTTTTGACGAGCGTCGCGCTCTCGACCTCTATTATATTCAGAACTGGTCCGTCCTCTTTGATCTCCAAATTCTCCTACGCACCATCCAAGCCGTACTTATTCGTAAAGGTGCTAAGTAAGTGACTAGAATACCTCAAACCAAACCACTCGAGGATAGATCAGGATCTCAAGAAGCCGAAATATCATCAAGGCCCCTCAAGGATCTCAAGGTTGCTCTTGTCTGTGATTGGCTGACCGTAGTTGGTGGGGCCGAGCAAGTACTCCGTGAAATTCACCATCTTTTTCCGTCAGCTCCAATTTATACCTCACAATATCGCCCAAAGGGAATTGACTGGTTCAAAGATGCAGAAGTAAAAACCGGTTGGATAAATCTATTCCCGGCCTTCTTACGCCGTTTTATTGCTCCGCTTCGCCAGAGCTATTTCAAACATCTCGATCTTACCGAATATGATCTCGTCATCTCTGTTTCTGGCTGTGACGCAAAATACGTCAAGACCAAGCCAGGTGCTCATTTTTGTTATTGTCACGTGCCTACTCAATATTATTGGGGAAAAACAGAAGAATATCAAAAAGATCCAGGTTTTGGCCCGCTCAACTTTTTTATTCGCCCTATCTTCAAGCTACTTCTACCAAGATTAAGAAAGAAGGACTTGGAAGCTGCCGCCCGCCCAGATCATTACATTACTATCTCAGAATTCGCCAAGGCTGAAATTAAAAAATTTTACAAGAGGGAAGCAGAAGTTATCTATCCGCCAGTCAACACAGAGACTTTTTCAGAGGTGGCAAAATATAAAAACATCACACAAGGGAATTATCAAATAATACAACAACATCAAAATAGAAAAAGTCAAATAAATAAAAAACTATATCAAAACATTAAAAATGACAAAAGTCAAATTGAACAAAAAAAGTATCACCACATAAAATCAGACATAAGTCAAATAGAAACAGAAATATATCAGAATATCAAAGTGGGTACACGTCAATGTGAAACTGTGGAAAACTCCCAAGCCCTAAATTCTCAAGATCTAAATTCTGACCCTTGCGGTTGTTCGAGCGGCTATTTTATCAACTTTTCTCGCCAAGTCGGCTGGAAGCGTCTCGATCTTGCAATTTTGGCCTGCCTCAAAGAAAATCAACCACTTATTCTGATTGGAGACGGTCCTGAACACAAAAATCTTGATCGTCTCGCAAACCGAAATCCAAAATTGATCACTCTCCACAGTGTGATGTCGCAATCTGAACTCAAAGAATATCTAAAAAACGCCAAGGCCTTCATTTTTCCATCCGAAGAGCCTTTTGGAATCGCTCCAGTTGAAGCTCTTGCTGCCGGTTGTCCGGTTATTGCTTATAATCAAGGTGGTGCTAAAGATTATATTTTGGATGGAAAAAATGGCCTCTTCTTTGAGCAACAATCCGTCGATTCCCTGGCTAAATCCATAAAAAAGTTCAATCAAATTTATTCAGAATCTGAAAATAGAACAGAGAAAAATAAAGAAAAATCCACCACCAAAAATCAGGCACCCCACTCTTCCCTCCTTTCACCTCAAGAAATCTCGGAGACTGCTGAAAAATTTTCAAACCAACACTTTAAAACTCAGCTAGAACACTATATTAAGGAAACCCTCAAAAAAGAAGGTATCCTATTTGATAAAAAACAATCTGATTAAGAAAGGCCACCTTGATGTCAAAAAAATCAGTAACTAAAACCAGCTCAGACTCAATCGGAACTCCTGTGTCACCTCTTTCTAAGCCTCAACAATTTATGCTTCTCTGCCTGCCATTTTGTTTATTTTTTTCTTATCACCCCGTCATTCCAATTCTCTCCACCGCAACCACGAATTTTGAATTATCTCTACCACTCCTTTGGCTTCTGATTTTTGCCGTCCTCTCACTTCCCGGAGCTTTTCGTTTTTATGTTTATTCGCTTAGGGCAATAATTAAACCCAAACAACCCATAAGGCAACTTCTTAAGTCTTCCTCTTCCCGTGAATTGTCTATTCTTTGTGCCCACTTTATCCGGGTTTTATCCCCTATATATCCGCTATATACTACTGTTAATGCTATTGATTCGCCCAATTTCCCGCGCGCCATTCTCACTTCCGGTGTCATCTGGTGTATCTATATTTCCCTATTGACAATTCTTAAAAACATTTCACAATATAAAAACCAAATAGGGAAAAATATCAAAAAGAATCTTCTCATCGCTGGAGCTTCTATATCAGTCTTTTGTTGGTTTCAATCAATTTTGGATATTGCTGGCGCTCCTCGTGAAATAACTTTTTTGTGTGAAGGTTGCACTTCAACCATCTTTGGTTTCCCTCATCCAAACGGCCTCGCTATTGAACCACAATTTATGGCCAACCTCCTTCTTGCCCCAATCTTTCTTAGTCTTTTTTATCTTTTTGAAGGGTCAAAAAAGCAAGATCAAAAACTTAACCCCTCCCCATACCCTGAGTCAAAAGTTGGCCGTGCTCTTTGTTATGGTCTCCCGCTATTCTTGATCGCTACACTTTATCTCACTCTCTCTCGTGGCGCCATTTTTTCTTTCTGGGGTGGTATTTTTATCTTATTCATTTATAAAACCGTCGAAATCCTCAAACAGAAAGCTTACATATTAAAAGATCTTATCCGCCAATCTCTCCTCTTCTCTGCTGTCGTTTTTCTACCACTTTTCTTCACGTTGTCGGCCCAAGGTGTGTTTACTGAACTTGGCCCAACCACCCATACTTTCCTTGATGGTGTTTCTACCTCTATTAATCAGCTCTCCCTTGGTCGCATTGATCTTGCTAAGATATTCCACAAAAATAGCGAAAATAATAGAATCAATAAAGCTTCTGAGTTAAATGAGCAACTTTCGTCAGATCCGAAAAGAAATCCGGCGAGCTCAGTCCCAAAAAACCCCCAATTCACTGGTTACATTGCAGAATCAACAGAGATTCGCCTCAACCTTAACCACCTCGCCCTCTCCTCCTGGCAGACTTCATTCAGTCGTCTATTCGATGGCGTCGGTCTTGGTGCCGCCGGTCCAACACTGTATAAAGAATTTCCTGAACTCGGCAGTCCTAAAGAAATCATTCAAAATGAATATCTCGCCATTCTCTATGAACAGGGTATCTGTGGCGCCGTAGTGCTCCTACTTAGCGCCGTCCTATTGGTTTTGATTTATAAACAATACAATAAAAAGCATGAAAAATCGGCAATTTACGGACGTGTTCTTATCCTCGCTTTTGCTCTCACTCTCTGCTTTTTCTCAGGACTCCCCAATGCCCTTCATATCTATCTCTTGCCTATTTTATTCTTTTAGACTTGAACCCTACCTGCCAGAAAATAATATTTTCTCTCTTCCTGGACGTCTTCCGTCTCCGCGATTTTGATATTTTTAGTATCTACTACTTCATTTTCATTGCACGTATAGTAATATTCTTCAAAATCATCCTTTAATCTATAAAAATCTGCTATCTCCATCCTGGACTCTTGTGCTAGATAACTTTTTTCTTGATCTAAATTTTCAAGTCTGACGTCCCGACAAATTAGGACATATTTTGTATCCAGATCATCAAAAAAAACATATAACTTGCAGTCCTTTGCACACTCAATCATTGTCTGAAATCTCAATTCGCCAGCGGAATTTATCTTAAATTTCTCGAGTATAGAAAAAACTGTCTGTTTTGGCAAAAATCTTGGTCCAGGTCTATCGCTATGTAAACGAATATATCTATTCAGTAATGTAATTAATATATTTCGTTCATCAAAGTAGTTTGGAAAGTCCCTTATTTCGCATAGCGCCAGCCAACTTTGGTTGTTAATTCTAACTAAAAAATTTACTTCATTAATTTTCGAGATAGATTTGGAAGTATCTTTTTCAACTACCCAATCAGGTTTATACTCCCTCTTCTCTATTGGCCATAGTCTAGTGTATCTAAATGATTCAGAGTTACAGTTCTCTAGGTCCTCTTCCGTTACGCCGGTTACTCCCGCGGCAATTATTTTCTCCGCAATTTTCAGCATATTTGTGCGGATTATTCTGCGAATATTTTCGTCTAAAAATTTAGAGTCCTGGCTTGATGGTCGTGGAATTTCTGAAAAAGTTTCATTACCAATAAAATGCCTTGCGTACGCCGCAATCTCCAGCTCGTCATGAATGGGAATTTCTGTTTTTAGTGTACGAATTGCCATCTCGGGAATTTCACCTTCTATTTCCGCCATCATGCAACGGTCGCCAGTAGACGCCCAGTATAGATATCCTTCACGGTCGCCAATTTCATCGTCTAAGTTCAAACCATCATGACTGGTTAACCATCTTTTCACAGGAAAGGAGTAAATAAAATCGGTAAAATAATTAGCCTCAAGGAATTCTGGTGGCTCCCCTTCTCCACAACACCAAGAGATATAATCCGATGCATGTAAAATAAAATTTCTACGAGGATTATTTTTACTCTGAAAAACATACCAAAAAGTGTCGGGGTCAACTGTTCGAAAACCAATAAAATCCAGATCATCACTAATCCGGTAAAATTTAATGATTCGCTCTAGCTCGTCTGTTTGTATTTCCATTTTTGCGTTCTTATAATTACTTTACTTTTCATCATTCTAGCATAAAGTGACTTTTTCTTCCCAAAAGAGAGAAAATTACATAAAATAGACTAAAAGACCCTGAGGAGGAGTAAAAATGAAACGAATTGTTTTTCCAGAAATTAACCATCCCTATGTCCAGGAGGCCATCAAACTTGCTAAGCAAAAATTCCCTGATTTTGAAGCTATCGGCGCTGATAATCTCGAGCATGCCTGTGCCGCTGTTAAGGCTGGTGTTGCCGACTCCATGATTGCTGGCATCGATTACACCTCTCGCGATGTCATCCTTGCCGCTCGCGACATTATTGGTATCAAAAACCCGCGCCAGCTTGAAAAGCCAACTTTCTCCGCTAGTTTCATTTTTACTAAAGAAGATAAGGCCACCCCTCTCGGGCAATCTGTCTTTATTCTTGGTGATGCCGCTGCTTGTAAACACCCTAG
Organism: Candidatus Saccharimonadota bacterium; assembly: GCA_013332965.2. Taxonomy (GTDB): domain Bacteria; phylum Patescibacteriota; class Saccharimonadia; order Saccharimonadales; family Saccharimonadaceae; genus Nanosyncoccus. The sequence continues at coordinate 20,678 of JABCPR020000010.1, forward strand.
TTTCGATCAACTCTATGATATTACCCTTCAAACCTACGAGACTGCCACTAAGTATTTTAAATACCTAGACAACAATTCTACTGATTCCGCATTAAATAATTTCCTCACTCCCCGTATTGCTATGCTGAGCTTCTCCACCCTCGGTTCTGGCGGCAGAGATGAAACTATCTCGCTTTCACAAGCTGTCGTGGAAAAGGTTAGGGAAACTCATCCTGAAATCATAATTGACGGAGAAATGCAGCTTGACGCCGCCATTAATCCTCGCGTCGGCGAGAAAAAAGCTCCAAATTCTCCTGTTGCTGGTCACGCTAATGTCTTAATTGTTCCAGATCTCAATTCTGGCAATATTCTTTATAAGGCTATGGAGCAATTTGGCAATTTCACTGC
>JABCPR020000011.1 GCA_013332965.2 Candidatus Saccharimonadota bacterium
CCTGGACAAGTAGTTTCTTTTGACGATATTAGATCCATCGTACCTCAAGCCAGCTTCGGCGCTGGCATACTTTATTCTAAAAACTATAACTGCCTTATCATCCTCAGCAAACACGACTCTCTTTATGAGGACGAATGGAGAGGTAATACTTTACACTATACCGGCACCGGTAGGTCTGGTGACCAAGATTTATATTACCGAGATAACAGATTTCTCGCTAACCTCCATTTGACCAAACTACCAGTCTATCTCTTCGGATCAAGCAACAAAGTCTATACCTACCGCGGAGAAGTTATGCTCTCTGAAAAGCGATATCAGGCAACCAAACCAGACAAAGATGGTCTAATGCGAAAAGTCTGGATTTTTCCACTTACTCTCGTTAGTGACGGTTCAGTTCCAGAAGAATACATCGCTGAATATGAAAAAGAAAAGAAAAAGCAAGTTAAAAAATTATCTATAAGTCAGTTACAAAGTCAAGCCGTAAAGAGCAGCTCAAAAACTAGTTCATATCGCCAAGCAACCTCCAAGCAATATATAAGAAACCAAAGCATTGCACGCTACACAAAACTTAAAGCAAACGGAATCTGCGAGCTTTGCGAAAAACCAGCACCCTTCTTTGATAAAGACGGGGAACCATATCTAGAGTCTCATCATGTTATATGGCTCGAACGTGGTGGCGCAGATAGTATTGATAATACTGTCGCCTTATGTCCAAATTGTCATAAAAAAATGCACGTCGTGGAAGACAAGAGTGATTTTAATAAACTCTTTACTATCGCCAAAAAACGTGCAAAAGAAAGTGGATATGGATCAGCTAACTAAAGTCTCTTCCGCCATCATTAAAGATGGAGATAAAATTCTCTTATGCCAAAGGCCCAAAGGTAAAAGACATGAATTACTCTGGGAATTTCCTGGAGGAAAAATTGAACCTAATGAGACAGAAGAAGATTGCATCATTAGGGAGATTCAGGAAGAACTCGCTGTAACTCTAGGTAATTTAAAAAAACTCACCACAATACAAGCTGACAATGTCTCTATCACCTATTTTGAAGCAACAATCATTTCAGGAGAACTTAAAATGATTGAACATAATGACATAAAATGGGTAGACAAAAATGAGATTATTAATTTCAATCTTTGTCCAAACGATAGCTTGATGATTAAAAAGACTTCTTTTTAGAATACATTATTCCTACAAAACGTTTCTAGAAAAAATAAACATATAATTTCGATCAACAAAAAACTCCTCCACAGGGAAGAGTTCTTTCAAATAATTTCAAATATGGTACACCCGACAGGATTCGAACCTACGACCTTTTGCTCCGCAAGCAAACGCTCTATCCAGCTGAGCTACGGGTGCAGATGTGGATATTGTTCAAATCCGAAGATTCAAATAACATCCACCTAGAAATTAAATGAGCATCACGTTCCCGTGACATTCATATTATAGCATATTTAATTAAAAATCCTAGAGGTATGCTATAATTTAATTAGAAAAAAGGAGTAACATGGAAGAAAATAAGACCAAAAATACTGAAAAGAGCGCTGAAAAAGTTGCAAAAACCGCAGAAAATACTGCTTCCAAATTAAAATCCAAACTTAAAGAAGCCTCAAAAAATCACACCGTCAAGTTTCTTCTCTCAGTCGCTAAAAATCCAGCCACTGCCATTAAAGAAAATATCAACGACTATTCCGATCTCAAAAGCGCCTGGCAGCTTCCAGTTTTTACCGGCCTCGCCTACACCGTCCTCAATTTAATTAACACTATTTTCTCTAAGGGCTATGTTCCAGCCCACAAATCCTTCTTCGGCAAACAGATTGACGCCGCCTGGAATTGGAAAAACCTTAACGACATCAACTGGATTCAGACCATCTTCACCCAATTCTTCTCCTTCCTTCTCCCAGTTCTTTTTGTCGCCGGTATCTATCACCTCGTCGCCCTCCTCTTCAAAAAGAAAACTAACTTCTTCCACCTCACCACCATCGTCACTATTGCCGGCATTCCAGCCATTCTCGCCACCAGCATCCTTGCTCCACTCGCTTCCATCATCTCTCCATTCTTTGGCTTCATTGTTATGATGGCCGGTATCTCCTTCAGCTCAATCACTGCCTATGAAAACCTCAATGCTGAAGCCGACTATAAAGGCAACGAACGCATTTTCGCCAACGTCGCTTTTCTAGTCGCTCTCTACATCGTCCTCCTCATTCTCTTCACCACGATGCTAAAAAGCGCCCTTGGCGGCAGCTCAATGCCATCTCTCGACTCACTCAACAATCTATTCAATAACTAATAACGGTAACAAAGACACATGAACGAATCACTCGACCAAAAATCCACCAAATCAAAATTAACCGGCAGCCGTGCAGGTCGAGTTAAGGTTCGCCTACTCAAAACTTATTACGGCAACATCCTGAAAGATATGCGCATCATTTGCATTACCGGCACCACCGGCAAAAGCGTGGTCGCTCATTATCTCTACCATATCCTCATGGAGGCCAACGAAAAAGTTGGTATCCTCGCCTCTGAAGATGAAATCAAAGTTGGAAGTCTTTATAAATTCTTTAGCGATTCCTGGAAAGCCGGCGCCGACTATTGCATTATTACCACCCCTGCAAGTTCTCTCAAAAAAGACGTCTTTTATCAGCTCCCAGTTTACCTCGCCGCCCTCACCGACTATGTCCCATCCAAACTTTCTGATCTAACACCAGAAGAATATGCAGCAGCAGAAAATACTCTTTTCGATCTCGAGCCTGAATTTGTCGTCTTAAATCGCGATGACGCTAATTTCCTTGAATTCTCAAAGTTCAAAGGCAAACAGGGTACTGCCACTTATGGCTCCGACCATTACAGTGACACTAAAATCGAACGCCGCACTCTTTATCGCAAGGGCAGCGAAGCCACCCTCAATATCGAAGGACATCGTTTCAATGTCGCCAGCTTCCTCACTGGCGAACCAAACATTTCATACATGGCCGCTGCAGCCACAATCGCTAATCTATTGCACTGCACCGAAGAACAGATCGTCAACGGTATCGCCAACTTCGATCCAGAAAATATTGCCGGCTCCGCCAATTAGGCTTTTAGCCTCATTTTCAAAGCTTCTCTAGTCAAGCCAATTAGGCTTTTAACCTCTTTTTCAAAGCCTCTCTAGTCACCTTGAGGTCCTCAAATGGCACCGCTCCGGTCGCCCTCAGGATTGTTTTTTCGTGCCCCTTCCCCAGAATTAACACAATATCATCCTTCTTCGCCAAGTCAATCGCCATCTGGATCGCCTTCGCACGATTGAGTTCCACCAAAAGATTCTTTCCACGCAAAAATCCTGCCTGTTCAGCACCCTTCGCGAATTCCTCCGCAATTTCTGCTGGATTTTCATCTCGAGAATCATCCTCTGTAATAATCACAATATCCGAATATTTCGCCGCAATTTCGCCCCGTTCACCCCTCGTCGATTCGTCTCGTCTCCCCGCTCCCCCAAATAACGAGATGATCCGGCCCTTCTTTCCAGGCACCACCGACTCATAAACCTTCAGAAATGCATCCGGCGTATGCGCATAATCCACAATTACTTCAAAATTCTGCCCCAAATCCACCCGATTCATCCTCCCCTCCACCGAATCAAGCGCCAAAATTCCCTGAGAAATCTGCTCCTTACTAAGTCCTAACTTCAATCCCACTGCCACAGCCGCCAGGGAATTATAGACCGTAAATTCCCCCGGAATCTTCGTTTTAATTCTCAACATATCACCCGACGCATGTTTACCACCCCTCGTATGCTTATCGTCCACTGCATGTTTTTTCTCCTCTGAGGCTTTATCATCTACAGAATAATCTACCCCCTGCGCACCTAATCTAACATCCTTGGCTCGTAGAATCCCAGAATTTATACCATATGTGATATATTCTTTTACATCTTTTGCAAAATAAGCCCAGCTTTTATCATCTTCATTTATCACCCCATATTTCGCCATCTTAAATAATCGGCGTTTCGCATCTCGATAGTTCTCAAAGGTCTTATGATAATCTAAATGTTCATGCGTAACATTCGTCATCACCGCAATCTCAATCGGCACCCCGAAAGTTCTATGCTGTGCCAAAGCGTGTGAAGTCACCTCCAGTACCAAAAATTCCGCCCCCGCATCCGCAATTTTCTTCATCCGGTAGTTCAGCGTCTTCGCATCCACTGTCGTCATGTGTTCGATCTGTTTTTCCAGCTTATCAACACCCCAAGCCACCGTCGTCATCAGTCCGGTCTTGTGCCCAGCCGCATTTAGCATCCTCCAAATCAAAAAACAAGTCGAGGTCTTACCGTTCGTTCCAGTCACCCCAATCACCCGCATCCTCTTCCCAGGAAAACCATATTGGTGCGCCGCCAAATCCGCCCTTAATACATGGTACGGAATTACCAACTTATTATAATTAGGGATTTTATCCATTAGAAAAGTCTTCATACTCATACGCTTCACCTCACTTTTCTTTATTATACCATAACCACCTCTGATTCATTTTTCAATAATATTAGCACTCTCCACTTGACAGTGCTAGTTTTTGCTATACAATAGATAACAGCTACAGCCAAAGTAATCAGAAAACCAGTTCGGCTGTATTAAAAGGAGGAAAAAATGACCTTAAAACCATTACAAGATCATATCGTTGCTAAAAAAGAAGTTCCAGCCGAAAAGACCGCTTCCGGATTTTTCATGCCTGGTGATGCTAAAGAAAAGCCAAGCTACGCCACCGTTGAATCGGTCGGTCCGGACGTCAAAAATATTAAAAAAGGCGACAAAATCATCTTCAAAGAATATAGTACCACCGACATTAAACTCGGAGACACTCAATATCTCATCATCAAAGAAGAAGACGTTCTCGCCATCCTAGATTAATCAGAAAGAAGCATAATTAAAGCTCAAATATTTTATTTTATAGAAGGAAATCTCATATGGCAAAGAAAATTTTTTACGCTGACCAAGCCCGCGACAAAGTCTTAAGCGGCGCCAAGCAGCTCTATGATGCAGTAAAAGTCACTTTCGGTCCTAAAGGCCAAAACGTAGTTATCGAAAAATCCTACGGCAATCCAACCATCACCCACGATGGCGTCACCGTAGCCGAAGCTGTTGACCTCGGTAGCTCTGAAGAGAATTTAGGCGAACAAATTGGCGCTAAACTCATCAAATCTGCCGCCCAAAAACTCAACAAAGTTGCCGGCGATGGCACCACAACCGTCACCGTTCTCACCTATAACATCCTAAGCGAAGCTAATAAGCTAATCGCCGCAGGTGTCAACCCAATGGAACTTCGAAAGGGTATTGAAAAAGCCGGTGAAGAAATCGTCGCCAAAATCAATCAGGCTGCCGAAAAAATTGAAGGTAACGATAAAAAGGTTGCTGAAGTTGCGACTATTTCTGCCGGAGATAAAGAAATCGGCGAACTTATCGCTAGTGTTATTAGCAAAATTGGCAAAGACGGTATTGTTACTGTTGAAGCAGGTCAAGGACTTGAAATGGAGCAGGAAATCGTTGAAGGTTTCAGCTACGACAAAGGCTATAGCTCACCATTCTTCGTTACTGACCTCAATCGCCAAGAAGCTATTTTCGACAAACCTCTCATCCTCTTGACCGACAAAAAAATCTCTGCCAGTAACGAAATTCTCCCAGTTCTTGAAAAAGTTGCCCAATCTGGCCACAAGGATCTTGACATAATTGCCGAAGAAGTCAGCGGTGAAGCTCTCTCACTTCTCGTTCTCAACAAACTCAAAGGCGTCTTCAACTCTCTCGTTCTGAAAGCTCCGGCCTTCGGTGATCGCCGCAAAGAAATTCTCGAAGATATTGCCGTTCTCACCGGTGCCACCGTCATTTCTGAGGATAAAGGTATGAAACTTGAGGATGCTGAAATTTCTAACCTCGGCTCTGCCAAGAAGATTATCGCCACCAAAGATAACTCCACTATTATCAGCGGCACTGGCGACCATAAAGCAGTCAAGGCTCGTATTGAGCTCATCAAATCTCAGGCCAATCTCGCCACCTCTGATTATGACCGTGAACAATACGAAAAACGTGCTGCCGCCCTTCTCGGAAAAGTTGCTGTCATCAAAGTAGGTGGCGCCACTGAAACCGAAATTGATGAAAAGAAGTATCGTGTTGATGATGCAGTTGCCGCCACAAAAGCTGCCCTAGATGAAGGTATCGTCACCGGTGGTGGTGTCACCCTCGTCAATCTTGCCAATCAACTCACTGGCGAAGATGCAGGTACTAAGATCGTCAAGAACGCTCTCAAGGCTCCACTTCTTCACATCCTAGAAAACGCCGGACTCAACGCTCAGGCTCTCCTTGCTGCCGTTGAAAACGCCAAACCAGGTCAGGGAATTAACGTTATGGAACCTGAGAAAGGACTCCAAGACCTCAAAAAAGCCGGCGTCATCGATCCAGCTCGCGTCACTCGTGAAGCCGTCCAGAACGCCATCAGTATCGCCGCAACCGCTATAACTATGGGTGCACTCATTGTTGAACTCCCAGAAAAAGCAGACAATTCTGCCGCCGCTGGTGCCGGTATGAGTGGTATGTACTAAAACTACTAGAAAAGTCGGCCAGTTCAATAAACTGGCCGCAATATCCTAGACAAAAGTAGTATCATCACATCCTAGTCAAAATTAATATCACCTAAACTGGCCGCAACATCCTAAAAAGATTAATACCACCAAGTCAAAAAAGAACCCCACAGGAAACCAACAAAAAAAGAACCCCGCAGGGTTCTTTTTGTTAATATTAGCTATCTGCCTTTTCAACTAGGAAGAGAAGTGCTTCGGCTCGTTCAGCCTCATCGCCGATACCCTTAACCGCCTCGTAGGCTGAAGTAATCATATCCTTTGAGCCAGTTGACTCAATCATTTGTTTATAAACCTTAAATTTCTGTTCTGGCTGCATCTTAATCTTATCCATTAACGGGTATAGATCCTGTAACATCTGCTTCTTAACTTCTTCAAACTGCATATTCGCACCTTCATTTCCAGCGGTTTCATTATTATTCAAACTTGGTGCAACCGTTTCTTCAGTTGCCACAGCCTCTGGCGTCACCTCAGGCATCGTTTCCACAGTAGTAGGAGCGGCACTCTCTAAGGCAGAAGGTACCGGTACCTCAGTCTCAGTAGGCGCACCAGTAATTGGAGTTGGACTTGAATTGGTTAAATCAGCCATCACGTCCGGATTCATTCCAGGCATACTAGGTTCATTCGCCAAAAAGTCTGGAATCGGAGGAGCTGGAGGCACACCCAACTGGTCTTGAATATTAATGTTAAAATCTGCATTTGAATCGGTCGCACTCGTTGCATCCATCATTGGCGCGCCACTGTTTTGATCCATATACCCACCTTCTTTTTTATATACTATACTTTTCCAAATTTTATCATAAACATTTTGTTTTATCAATTTTCTATCTAAAATCGCAATTTCTTCACAATTTTATCGATAGCATCAAGTCTAACTTCCTCCATTGGTAGCCTCTTGCCAAACATATTCACGATTTCTTCACCCTTATTTTCAGGGAAATAAACCGTCACAGCTGGGGAAAAACGTTTCTTTGGCATTAGAACAATTGCAAAATGCACATCATCCTGCAGGATTCCGAAGGCCTTATATTCTTCAAAGCGGTACATTCGCTCACCCTCGGTTAAACCTTTTTCAGACAAAACATACTGAATCTTGCGAGGAGGACGCACCGAATAGGTAATAATCGCAACCACGGAAACCACTACTAGCGCCGTAAAGGTCCACCACTCAAACCTGATCGAAATCAGTGAAAAAATCACACCCACTAAAATCAACCCAAAATACCACCCCATATTCTTTTCGTGTGACACATATTCTTCGGCTTCCCATTGCACCACTGTATTGTCTTTCACTTTTACACCTCAATATTCATTAGCTTTTTTAAATTATAACACATCAAATATTTCTTTAAAATCATTCAAGAAACGCCCGAAGTATGTTAAGATAGAAGGGAAGGAGAGTTACCCAAGTGGCTGAAGGGGGCGGTTTGCTAAATCGCTAGTGTGGGGAGACCTGCAGCGGGAGTTCGAATCTCCCACTCTCCGCCAAATAATCCATTTTCTTTTTTCTAGGTATAGCCCAGGAATATAGATAGTTGTTATATGTTTAGAAAAATATCTCCCAAGAGGAGGTATTTTTCTTTTATAATATTTGTGGTATAATAGAAGCATAATTTAAGTAACTGCGAGATTCGATAGTTTATATGAAACAGATCACCAAAACTTTAACCCAAACCTTAACCGGACTTGGCGCACTTTTATGCCTTTCCACCAGCCGTGTCCTAGCTTCCGCCCTCTCTGTACAAGAAGGTGCCAATGCGGCCCGCGCTGAAGGCATGCCTACTGAATTGATTGGCGACAACGGCGTTTTCAGCCGCCTGACCAATACAATCCTCTTAATTGTTGGTCTTATTTCTGTTATTATGCTAGTTTACGGCGGTCTTCGCTACATCCTTTCTGGCGGTGACAGCAAAAAGGTTACTGACGCTAAAAATACCGTCCTCTATGCCATCATCGGCCTTATCATCTCCCTTCTCGCATTTGCTATTGTTAACTTCGTTCTCAATTCTGTTGTTGGCATCACAAACAACTAATCATCAGCATCACAAAAAACTCTCGATATAATCATTACTCATCAGAACTAATGCTGATATTTTGCACGCCCCAGCATTTCGCATCGCATCCGCCGCCGCCCGCATACTCGACCCCGTCGTCCATACATCATCAAACAACACATAATGAATGTCTCCCCTCAATTTTGCCTCCTTTTTCAACCCGTACGCCTGCTTTGCTTGCTCACGCCTCACCTTTGCACTCTTACCAACCTGTACCGTCTTATTTAATCTCTCAAGTATTGGCTCCAGCCTCAAGTTCTCACTCATCTGACAAAGCTCCCGCGCCAGCATCAGCATATGATCAAACCCCCGCTCTCTAATGTGTCGTCGAATCGTCGGTAAGGGAACTATAATCACTTCTCCTACCTCGCCAGTTTCCAAAATCTCATTTTGAGCAACTTCCCACGCCTTCCAAGCTAATATATGTGCCAAGTCTCTCCGCCCCTGATATTTATATTGCTTCAACAATACAGATAGCAGCCCTTCCTTTACTCCCCCCACAATCACCCGTGAAAATCCATCTATCCCAGAAATCACATATCCAGGATTTGTCCCCAAAAGATATTTTTTACAACGCCCACACAAACTCTCACCCTGAAGCCCACATCTCTGACATCTGTTTGGCGAAAGCACTTCAAGCAATACATTAATTATTGTGCTTTTTACATCAAAACACACTTTTCTCTTGATTTTTAACATAACCACTCCTATAATTAACCATAACAATAGTTAAATGTGGAGGAATACTTAGCAATGGCTCGTACAAATGACGATGACATGCTTATGGAAGACGAACTCGCGGCTGCATTTCTGGACAATGATAGCCAAGAAGAAGTTGAGCAAAGTCCTGTTCAAACTTCTGCTAGTCTCCCATCAGAAGAAGATCCAGAGGCGTGGGACGAACCGGAAGATTTTCCAGGTCAATTAGCAGTTGATGTATATGAAACTGCCGATAAATTAGTTGTTAAGGCTCGCACCGCAGGCATTTCCAAAAATGACCTCGATGTCACCATCTCAGACAACATCTTAACCATCTCCGGCATTCTCAGCGGTGGCGAAGATGAACAAACCACTCGTTGGCACATCCAGGAATGTTATTGGGGCGAATTTTCTCGCACCATCGCACTTCCAGTCCCAGTCCGCGAAGATGAAGGCAGCGTCAAAGCCGAGCTAAAAGATGGTGTTCTCACAATCTCCTTTGAAAAAGAGAAAACTGAAACTCCAACCAAGATTCCTATTCAGTAATCTACGGTTACTTAAACTGCGAGAACAGAGAACTAAACTAAATACCGCACACCCTGCGGTATTTTTTTAGCCTCACAGATAGAACCCCATCAATATCCAAAAATGCTTCTTCACCACAAATACTTCTTCCAACCTATTCTTATATCAGTCTTCGTGAACATAGCTCATCAAGTACATAACCCCAAGTATCCCCCCACATTTCTAAACTATTTCAGATACCTTTATCCTAGTTTATTTATTCAAATTAGACAAGCATATCCGATCTCAAACTCCGATCATAAAAAAATAGACCCTGTGGGGTCTATTTTTCGATTTCTAATCAGTATTTTAAGAATTATTAGCAGCAGCTCCGCTATTTGCAGCAGATCCACTAAATACTGAGGTAAGTACGAA
>JABCPR020000012.1 GCA_013332965.2 Candidatus Saccharimonadota bacterium
TAAGTAATAATGTGTCTTTTGGGGACAAGGCTTCGGCGTGAACATCTTCTGGAAAACTAATATTAACTACTGAAGTTAATATTAATTGAAATAAGAATACAACTACTATGGATAGGGTGACTAGTCTTTTACTTTTACTTTTACTTATAAATGCTTTCATCTCTTATTTTTCCTTAGTAGTTGATTTTGTATTATAGAGTGCAATTATGGAATTATTTAAATATAAAGTTGAATCTAGATAACTATTAAAAAATGTTTTCTTTATGCCATCTAACTCTGTGTATAGATCATTTAGCGCTTCATTTTCAGGATTAATTCTACTAATCACTTCACAATTGACATCTATGGAGTCCCCTTTGACACACCCAGCGTTCTTTACTTGATCTAAGTAGTCAATATATTTACTATAATAGGTAATAAAATAATCAAGATGCTTTTTTGCGTAAGGAATTTCTGAGGTTTTTATCTGGGAAGCATATTTATTGGCGAGATTTTTAGCTACTTGGTCATCTTGCACATATGCTGCTCTTATCTTTGTAATTTTTTCTCCCATTTCAAGATAATTATTAAAAAGCATCAAAAATGATGCGACCGGCTCTTGATTACTATACTTTAAATATCGTTCATTTAATTCTGACGCATAAAGCGTTTTTTCTTCGGAAGTTGCAGATTCTGATAGCATCTTATAGGCATAAGTGTAATTTGCCGGCAAATTAGTATTGATATCTTTTTTTCCGTTCTCGTCACCATACTGATATAGCTTAACAAAAGCGATGTAGTCTTTAATATCTCCAGATCCAACCTTCTTCGGAGACATAAAGAGCCTAAAAATCAGAACTATAAATAATATAAAAAATAGAGTAGCAATACCTATAAGGATCATTTTTTTATTCTTGCTTCTTTTGGAGGCTAAGTTATTCGTCGGAACATTTAACTGTTGTTCAGAGAATTTATAGCTATTTATACTATTGGTTGAATTATTTATTTCTGGGCCCATCTTGATTTGATTATAACATAGGGAATTTAAAAACCGATAAAATAACACATGAAAAAGGCCCTCCGAAGAGAGCCTAATTTCTTAATGTAGGTCAGATAGTCCACCGATCTTACCTTCCATTGGATCTTTCCTGAAAGAAGGATCCTTCATACTGATGTAAGGAAGAATTGAGGTTTTAAAGCCTTGATCAAAGAAGTCAGGGACCGAAAGGAGGCTTTTCTGCCCATTTTTGGCCTCCACATAGTAGATCCCATTTGGTTTTACTGTGAAGTTTTTAAAATCCCACTCATAGTTACGGTCATTGAGCAACTCATAGGAACTGGTTGCATAAAAATGATGGAACCATTCAGAGCGTAAACCATTTTCGTCCTCTTTGGATTCACCTCTCCAATAGCTATTAAGGTTAAACCTATCCTCGACGACAAATACGTTTATTTCCGATAGATATCCATATGCGTACGGATCACTATTGTCACCATAAAAAGAATACACAGTAACAATTCCGTTTGGATAACGAGCTGCGATGCAAGTCGCTGGATAGTTAAGTGTCGTCGTATCTAGTCTCTCGATGCTGATAGCACCACTGTCAAGCAGATATTGATTAAGGTCAAAATCTGCAATATATGTTTCCGCATCCTTATCAATATTTGATAGATAGATGGACGCGAAATCACCTTTCTTGTTGCTTGCAGCCTTAACGTTTTGCGCACTTTGAGCGCTTTGTCCGGCTGCCTGTTCCCTTGCACATGCGGAGGTAGATAATACCACCGCGAGCAACATCAACATCGCTAAAAATCTTTTCATAGTTTTACCCCCTTCTGGAAGAAAAGCGGACCAGAGTTTTGTAATGTTCTCTAGTCCTTGTTGATTAGTTGTATTTATTATAACACATTATATCTATTTTGTCTAGTATATCGTTAAGGTCCAGGACCTTTGCAACAAAAGGCAATAAGTATTGCCAATAAAAATAGGTAGATCCATACTTAAGAATAACAACAAACGTAAATAGGAGACCTACCTATGGCATATTGTATAGCCAAATCTATAGAAATTCAACGTAGTAAAGCGCTAAAAGAGATTTTTCTTGAAGGTAGAAGCGTTGCGCAAGTGGCGAGACGCTTCGGAAGAAACAGAAGTACTCTATATAGATGGATTAAAAGGTGGAGAGAAATTAACAATTATCCAGATTTTAGAAATTATGGTAGACCAAATAGAGATCCTGGAAAGAAGTTTCGCCTAGAGTCTCTAAAGTGGCGCATATTAACACGTTCATCCGCCCCTAGGATCCACCCAAATGCTTTAGATGAAAAACTAGTGGCGTATATTGTTAAGACTAAACTTGAACTAAAACGGAGCAACTTCATCGTTTGGCTAACCCTCAAAAATGAAAATGTAGAGGTGAGTTTTTCTAGCGTGCGTAGAATTGTCCGCAAATATAAACTTCAAAATGTCCGTCTTTATGGAAAGAAATATTGGGCCAAGAATAACCCGAGGCGGCCACTAGCTAACGCCCCAGGCGAGCTAGTGGAGGTGGATACTGTGTTTTTAATGAACCATTTTGGTGGGCAGAATCTTTATATTACCAATGTAATTGATGTCTAAACGAGAATGACTCATTCTCGTGTAGATTATGCATATAGCCAAACCAGTACAGCACAGACCGTACTAGAGGCGCAAAAAATGTTTAACTTCAAATTCAAGATGGTTCAATGTGATAATGGACGAGAATTTGGCGAAAGATTTAAAATGCTTTTAGATAAGAATGATATCCAAATTCGCCATACTCGAGTTCGCAGACCAAACGATAGTGCACACATAGAACGTTTTAACCGAACCATGCGTGATGAGTTAATTGGACCATATACTGGAAGAGATTTAAAAGAAATATCTAAAAGCATAAGAGAATATCTTATCTACTATAACTATGCTAGAATACATACAACCTTAAGAATGCCTCCTATCCAAATGTTGCAAAGCTGCTGACTCCTCTAAGGTATATAATAATTGCGGATTAATAAAAAACTCCCCAAACATGGGGAGTTCTGATCTAGTCTTTCAGTTTTAGAAATTCTTAGTTGGTCTCACCACCGATATTAGTCCCATCAAGCGGGTCGACAATAAACGACGGTTCGGACAGCTGAAGATAGCGCCCCACCGTTGCCTCGAATCCTGCGCCAAAATACTGCGGCACCGAGACCAAGACCGTCTTACCAGCCGAGTTAATGGTATAGAAGATTTTATTAGGTGAGACCGAATAAAAATGATCGACCTCATTCTTCTCTTTATACCTCGTGTCGTTGACAAAATCATCGGGACTAGTGGTATTAAACCACCGGCTCCACTCCGAACGTGACGATGACTTCACAATCGTCGCGGACGGGTCCCAGGATTCCGGACGGTAGTCCGGGTCGGCCGCAAAGACACTAATCCCCATCAGCTTGCCATACTTGCTTCCCTTGCCAACTTCGTTACTAAAATAGAAAATCGCAACGATATCGTTTTTGAAACGTACTGCAATATCGGCATCTTTCGGATTGGAATCCTGAATCCGCCAAACATCTACGGCGCCTCGATCAAGCAGATACTGATACAGGTCAAAGCTAGCGATGATATTATCCTCCGCCGTCTGACTCTGTTGCGACAGATAAGACTCGAGCTTCGCCTGTGAGGTAGCATGATTCATCGAGCCATTGAGACTGCAGCCAGAGATTACTAAGGCCAGCAACATAAGATAGCCAGCAAACTTACGGCTCTGTGATGCGGACATCCGACGAAGACTCCGCTTGATTCTGACAATGGACAACCAATATCTTCTCCTCATAAAATCCCCCTATACAGAAAGACTAGTTATATAAAGTACACTAGTCTGTTGATTAGATAAAAAAATTATCATATAAATTAGCATCTTTTGCAAGAATAAGCGTAAAGATTCTATTCTTTTGCAAGAATAAGCGAGATTATTGAGTAAGGAAAAGGCCCTCCGAAGAGAGCCTTTATTTCCTCTAGCTTAGATCTCAGGAGCGCTTTCGAGTGAAACATTTTCAAGATTGACATAACGGTCAACCAGCTGTTTCATAATGACACTCTCGAAAGTCTGAGGGATGAAGATGCGGTACCTTTTGGTCTTGCCATGACAGCCATTTTCGTGTGTATAAATCGGAATATCCTCACACTCAATAACGTCATAGCTGCCATTCTCGTCCGGATCAGTCATTACCCCATCGAAGCTATATTTCTTGTCCCACTTGGAATCCATAATGGGAGTGAAACTAGCTCTGCTCAGATGTCCAGTATAAAACCGGACTCCATCTAGCAGAAGATCGTCTTCTTCACTAGCAATACCAAAGCGGAACTCAGAAATGATTCCGTTCGGGTAACTAGCATAGACACAGACATCTCTGTCTACGCTGTCAAGACGATTGTTGATGCTGACCTCAGTCGCACCATGCCTCTTGAGAATCGTCTCAAGAGATGCGCTCGAAGTAATGTTCCATACCTTATTGAATCTGATCATCTGCTTCGACGCCGGGATCTGATTTGTCGTGGTGACAAAAGCCGAATTGACTGCATCGCGAAATTCTTCCGCGTACTTGACATCCTCAGCGGCACCATACTCGGAAGCTGCCCCATAGAGCTTGTCTGCAAGGCTTTCGATCTGATCGGGAGTAATCATTTTCTGATTACGCCACTCATCATCTAAAGCGGTTGCCCTAGCCTCCAGGGCCATAGCTTCCATGGTCAGTTCCTGCTGTTTCCGCTCAAGGTTCTGCTGATAAGCTCCCGCAAGAGCAATCGCAAGACCGCCAATAAGCAGTGCAGAAAGAACAACAGTAGAAACAGTAAAACGCTTCTTCATCACAATTTCCTCCTTTGTGATAAAAGCTAGAGTACTAAGAATTAAAGTACTCTACGATTAGTAGACATTGTTATTATACCATAAACAGTATGATTGGTCAAGTATGCGCCTAGATTAACATCTCAAGTGCAACACTAACCAATAAAAAGAGACACCTGGGGCAGCGTCTCAGGGTGTTATTTTGATACAGTTTTTAATATGGTTTCACATATTTTTTGACATGGAAAAAGGCCCTCCGAAGAGAGCCTTTATTTCCTCTAGCTTAAATCTTGGGCTCGCTTTCAAGCGAAACATCTTTAACCTGCAGATAAGGAGCGACGTCCTTGCTCAAGAGATCATAGATCTCCATGGGCAGAAGAAGGTTTTCCTTGCCGTGATCCGTGTCGCTAAAGTAGCGATCGGACGGGCTAAGCACGTAGTATAAATCACGTGCACCTGCGTTGTCGATGTCGTAGCTCATAGACCAGCTGGACATACCGTAGTCGGATTCGCCTGTGAGGCTGAATGCATCGTCTGCGGCATAGACCGAAAAGCTAGTCAAGGCAATGCCCTGTCCACTCACGGGAGTGTCGAAGTAGAAATCGGCAATAATGCCGTTTCCGAATCTTACGACCAGCGAGGTGTTACCAGTCGCCTTACTGCGAGTGATTGTGTCAATCTCGGTTGCGCCCATACCTTTCAGGATGCTCTCGAAATCAACCGAAGCAGCTGCCGGCGGGAAGGGGTCCTCATATTGCGGAACGCCTGCAACCGGTTTTGCTTCCTTGGGGATGTTGCTTGTCTCCGGGATTTCCTGAGGCTTTGTCTCCTCAGACTTCTCGGAAGCCTTGCGAGGCTTGGGTAACACCTTAGTGTTCCCATGGTCCTCAACCTCGGGCGTCAACTTGAGAGTCTCAGCTTTCAGTATCGGCTTGGTAGCCTCATAAGCATCCAGGTCAAATTCACCTGCATACTCGTGGTGGATATCTTCGCAATCGTCAGGGTCTTTGAACTCGCCTGCATAATCGCTGAGATATTCCACATGGTCGGAACCAACTGTTGTCTGTCCAGAACCGACAAGAGCATAACCCTTGTTTGCCGGATCATCCGCTCTGTTGCAAGTAGTCTCGATCGGCGTCGCCTCAGGAGTCTTTCTTGCGGTAGCCTTCTGGCCACAACCAGTAGCAAGGACAACAGCGGTGACAATAGCAGCAATAACAACAAGATTCTTTCTCATCACATTTTCCTCCTTTGTGAGAGAGCTAGAGTACTATACTAATGTACTCTACGATTGGTAGACTGTATTATTATAGCATAAGGCTTTTATTTTGTCAAGTTACACACAATACTACTATCTTTACTTCAAGTATGATAGTTTTCTAAAAACACTCTACAACATCCGACAATATCAAATGGTGTTTTAGAACAACAAAAAAGAACCAGATTTCTCTAGTTCTTTTTTGCGTGCTTCGCGACTATGTTTGCTTTTAGGTTTTTATCCTAGAAGAGATATGCATAGATAGGTTATGTTTATATGTCTTGAAGCGTTGGACTTCGATTGACGTCCGAGAGTTTTATACTTCGGAGCGGTCAATTAGCGAAGTTGTTTGCGGCTAGCAATGTAGTATCCAGCAGAGGTAATGATGGCACCAAGACCAACAACACCGGTGATTACGGTTTCAGGACCAGTCTTTGGAAGCTCCTTTGGAGTTGGGGTTGGTTCTGGGGTTGGGGTTGGCTTTGGAGTTGGAGTCTCGTTACAGACTTTGTTGACATAGACGTCAGCGTTGTCCTGGATAGCGAAACCATTTGCACTTGCCTTAGCCCAGTTGATCAAACGGTTATTACCACAAGCGAGGTTCTTATCAACAACCTTAGCGAGGAAGCGAATATAACCGTCACCACGGACAGCATAGTTACCAATGTTTACTGCATTTGTAAAGAGGCTATCCTCGTTACTGGTAGCACCATTAGGGATATCTGAACGATAGAGAGTGGTAGTACCCTTAATGTATTCCATATTGGTTGGAAGTGAGTCTTTAATCATCACATTCTCAACGCGAGAATTATTAAGGTTCTTATAGTGAATCTGATATTCAACCGTATCACCAACCTTAGCGTCAACAGATTCTTTCCATTCTTGATCACCTTGCTTACGCACCTTCTTCATAATGGAAGTGTTTTCAAAAACTGGTTTAACCTTAAAGGTAACATAACCAGCATACTGATAACAACCAGGGAGGTTGCCATCAAGCTTGTCATAACCGAGTTTAACACCGGCGCTAGTGACTAAGTTGTCTGAAAGAGTGATACCATTTTTCCAGACGTTGTTCTCAAAGAGAGCAGAACCTTCAACATAGTCTAAATAAAAACTACGGTCATCGGCACTCTTAAGATTTAGTGAATCCCAATAGCGAGATGGGGTAGCATTGCTGGCGTTGATAAAACCAGTAATACGAGCTTCTTTAGAAACTAGGTTTGGAAGGTCAACCTGAGCAGTAACATCCTTAGCAATTGCATTTACGCCCTTAGGGTTGTTGTTGTGAACATACATACGAACAATATAGGTTTTACCTTCTTCAATGTTAACGTTACCAATGTTCCAGACGTTATTTTTACCATGGTCACCAGTAGCCTCATCACGAATACCAATAAAAGATCGTTCATCAGTTAATGGAGTGGTAACTCCAGATTGACGTTCTGCTTCAGTAAGTGAAGAGTCGTCATCTTTGATAGAGTTCATGACGATTTTGTCGCCAAGTTTGCCAGCGTTGATGTCCGCGATAGAGTAAGTTGGACGACCGCCAGCATTGTCACCCCAACCATAGACGGTTGAGACGGCAGCAATACCTGCAGCTACAGAAAGAGTAGCTACGGATACGATCTTAAGTGCTTTTTTCATAAAAGCTCCTTTCTTATTTTATAAATAGTCATTATCTTTATAATATCTTATATCATATAATGTTGGTTTTGCTAAGCGTTGATGAATATTCTTTTCACTGCTTTTACTAGCCGAATTGTTAATTTTCGTCTACCACGCAAAACCGAATCATCTCAAATTCAGAATTAACAAGGAATCCAGCGGTCTCGGGTGAGACCGCCGGAAAAGGTGCGATAGATGTCGTAACTAATTAGTCGAGGTTAAATTCGACTCCGTCTCCAGCAAGAGGTGTTGCATTCCCGCTGTCGTTGCCAGTATTGCTACCGGAATTAGTATTTTCCTGTTTTCCAGTCGACACATTTTCATGTGTATCAACCTTATTCCAGGTGTTTCCGTGCACCGCATCCGTCTCCTTATTCATCTTGTTCTGGTCAATGTTGACGACCGGATCAGTATGATGAGAGACGTCCTGGGTCGGGGTTTCCGGAGTTTCCTTTGCAGGATCTCCATGACCCTTGCCAGTCTCGAGCTTGGGGTCTCTAGCCTCAATCTCGTCTGTTCCCATAGTTGCGGAACCGCCACCACGCTTACCGCCACCGTTATTCACGGGGTCCTTACTTCTCTTCTTCTGATTTCCATCAGGAGTAGTAGTCGGAGTGGTCTCGTGGGGAGTGGTCTCCCTAGGAGTGGTCTCTCTAGGAGTAGTTTCCCTCGGAGTGGTCTCCTGCGGGGTAGTCTCTCTAGGAGTGGTCTCCCGATCGGGCGTCGGCTTTTTCTTCTTCTTAGGCTTCGGGTTCGTTTTAGGAACCTTAGTCTCAGGAGTAGTTTCCGGCGTTCTGGTTTCAGGAGTGGTTTCCGGCTCGGGAGTCGGCTGCTTCTCCGGGATCATCGGACGCTTATCATGCACGTTAAATGCAATACTAAGCATCTTTGTTCCAGACTTGGAGGTCAGATATGCCACAATGGCATCTCTGTTCTCAGGATCCTCAAAGACCTCTGCCCTAACGAAGTTAGGACTGATGTCATTTGCGGGCTTGAGTCCCCAATGTCTGACCGCATAAGTTCTGCGGACTTCCGTAGGAACGAAGCGTTGCACCAGGAAAATTACACCGACTGCATAACGGTTATAATCGTCATTGACGTTTATAGGACCATCAGCGTATTCGGTAGTCAAGAATTCCGAGTTACCTTTCTTGCCCTCGACAAAGAAGCTATCGTATTTCGCGATAAACTCCTTCAGCCAAGGATTGAGATCGCCGAGCGTAGTGCCATCACTGAAACGAAGTTCAGATAAGGCTCTTGCTACGGCAACCCCGTAAACCGGGTTCCTTATAATTTCCTCAACCAGCTCACCATTCCACCATCCCTTGATGGTTTCAAGTGAATAGGTCTGATCATCCTGCTGGCTTGCGCCAGTAAACGGAAAAGTCAGAGCCGTGCTGAATCCAGCTTTGTCCACACGGGGACCATTCTGGATCGGCATACTGGAATCGAGGAACTCCCTGGAAACTTCCGGGAATGCCTTCTTGGGCATCAGCTTGTCAAGGTCAACCGTAAGGTCGGCCTTGGTCTTATCAAGATCAACGCTTGTTGCAGCAGTTGTCTCGACATTGGCCTTGGGGCTAAGACTTCTAGCCCAAGGTACACTGACGCCAAGCACGGTGATAGCAATTGCGCCTGCGAGCAGGCCTTTTTGCAAGTTATTGAGTTTCATATTTTCCTCCTTCTTCCCTTTCCCAGGGGATGTTAGATTATTCCCATCTGCGACAAGAAAAACTTGCACGCAAATAAGAAAACAACAACAAGCACTAAAGTGAATACCCATGACGGGATCTTCACCTCCGGTGAATCCTCAGAGAAATTTTCTTCATTCTCTTCCGATTCGGTGACCTCTTCCTCTTCATTCTCGGTATGTCTGAAAATAAAGAAGCGAGCTGTAACGGCCAACAGGCTAGTTACAAGTACAATCGAGATGATTGACATGTAATCCAGTCTTGTTGAGAGATATGTACCATTTGCAGTAAGAATAACTGCAACGACATATGCTCCAAATGCGAAAAGGAGTCTGTATAACTGACAAATTGCTTTGCAGATAAACAAACCGAAGAGAATCACTCCTGCGCAGTGTAGAATAACTGCAAATACCGTTCCAGGGAATACCTGCTTAAAAAGCACGTATGGGAGTCCTGTGAACAATACCTCCAGAGCCAGGATGGCTCCAAAGCAAGAGGTGGATGAAACGGAACGAACATCGTCATTATTTCTTCTGGCGAGTTCAACAATTCCGTCCTGGAGAAGGTAGGTGGATACGAATAACGCAATCCAGAAACCAATAGTAGCAACAATTGACATAATGTCCTCCTTTTTCGTCCTACTTTTGAAGTAGGTTGACTGATCAAGGAGGCACCGTGCCTCCTTAATCTTTGGGCTGCCACGGTGTGTGACGTCTAGTTACATCTATATTAACAGGTTCATTCAGAACCTGGGATGATTCGGTTTTTAATGGTCGTCATTATTGGATGCGGGTCTTACGCCGTTCCTCAGACTGACATGATTATACTATATTTGATGATAAATGTCAATGGTTATATCATGATTTTACTTATGTTTACAATGACTTTTTTAGACAAGTAAAAATCCCCCAAATTTCGGGGGATTTTAGAGTGAAAATATTACTTCTTTGCCTTCGCCTCATGATAGGCCTCAATCTCGGCTTTGGTTGCGACTCTCGTCTTAACCACCTCATTGTCACGCATCTTAACTGTGACGAGGGTAGCCTCCATATGGGAACCTTCATTCTTCATCATGAGGGCGATCGCCGGCTCAGTAGCAATAAACACATGTTTCTCGCCATTGGTGAATACAACCACATAACCCTGAATAACCTTGTAACTGCAGGTTCTTTCATCAGCGTTATTGTTGAAGTACTCAAGAGCCTTGGGGTTCTTCGATAGCGCGAGATCAATAAGTGACTTCATGTCATCAGTGAATTCACCTTCACTGAGCTTGACAAGATCCTGAAAACCAGCAATGGATTTGGAATACTCCACCAGCCTTGCAAGTTCTTCAGGTGTTGCCACTTCATTCGGCTGATCCGCTGAAGTCTCCTTCTTGCTCGTAGACTCCTTCGAAGTCGTGTTAAGCTTAGACATGCCAAGCGTCCCACGCACTGCGTTGAGTCCATCCAAGAAACTATTTCCGTTCTTCATTTTTCCCTCCTGGGGCCTTCTAGCCCAAAAATGATGTTTTTCACTCTAGTAAAGAGCGACTGTTGAGCTATTCAACAGTGATGTGATTATACTATATTATAAGCATTTTGTCAAGCATAGAGACTTGAGGACTTCGTATTTCGCTCAGCTTGTAAAATTATTACTTTATTATTTAATATCGTTTTCTAATTGTCTATTTTATTTATACTGTGATATTTTTATCTTTAATTTATTTCTTGCTTTTAAATTCGTATAACCTTGCACCCTTGCTAGCAATTTTGATTAGCGATATTAATGCTGGTTATGTTAAGATAAGAGTATGGGAAACAACTTTGCGATGAATGATCAGAGTCTGGCGCGTTCGTTTTCGGTGCGAGACGAGGATCGAGATGACTTTTTTCACAGTTCTGGCTATGCGGAGACGCAGAATGAGGGGAGAATTGGGGCGGCCTCGCGCGGAATGACGGTGGAAGAGCGCCAGGAACTGTCGGAAAATCGAAAGTTTGTACGTGGATATGAAAATGCGAGCCTGGCGGCGCAAGTGGCGAGCACGAGGGAGCGAAATATTTCTATGTTCGAGCGCGGGAGGGGTGCCGAAAACAGTGAGAATGGTTTTTCTGCCGGCGGTAATAGTGCTGGTGGTATTAGTGACCTAGGTAATCCTCGTGGCATGAGTGGAGCAAGTGGTTTGAGTGGCGGGAATGCCGGAAGTGAGACTGGGGTAATACAGGGTGGCTACCGCTATAGTGATGACCGAGCAAGGCGACAGGAGGCCAATAACTATAAGGACTACGCGGCGATGGCGAAACAAGAAATGACGCAGCGTGGCGGGAATACTGGAAGTTACGGGGGTGGATACGGGGGCGGATACGGTGGTGGCCGTGATGGTATCTATGGCGGAGGGGCTAGTGGATACGGGAGCGGAGCTGGTGGATACGGCAGCGGCGCGAGCAGTGGGCGTGGGTTTGCACCAAACTTTGGGGGGAGCGTTGAGCGAAATTATGGCGGAGGACGGAGTTATGGGGGCGGACAAAACTATGGAGGCGGACAGAATTACGGAGCTGTACAAGGTTATGGGGGTGGACAAAATTTCGGAGCTGGACAAAGCGGGGGAGTGGGGAGGACTGGGCAGGCAGGATTAAACTCTGCAATCAGCAACACGCAGCGGTTTACCAACAATTTTGGCATGAAATTTGGGCCAAAGTAGGTAAATTCTTGTAAAGAATAGAGTGGTTTGATATAATGGCAGTACTAGATTCGAGGATGCTTGACGCGAGTCGCAAGTCAGTCTAGTTTGTATTTTTACAAAATGGTGGGAATAGCTCAGTTGGTTAGAGCGTCTGATTGTGGTCCAGAAGGTCGTCGGTTCAATTCCGATTTCCCACCCCATAATTCCTCCGGGTTGCGGAGAGAATATAGATAAGCGAGTGTAGTACAACGGTTAGTATACAAGTTTTCCAAACTTGGGACGAGAGTTCGATTCTCTCCACTCGCACCATAACAAAGAGATTTGATTGATAAGAAGGAACATTTTATGTTCTTTTTTTATACATTGTTATGCGTTTTTATACATTTTTATATGTTTTTATATAAAAACTTAGATTCAAAACTAATTATTCAGAAGGTTTAGTTCAAGGTTTTATTCAGAAGGTTTTAATTAAGAAGATTTATCTAAAAGTTTAATTAAAAAAAGAGCATTTTCTAAATACTCTTTTTTATTGGAAGAAGGCAAAATAGATGAAAGCGCCGACGATGGTGCCGAGGATAATCATGAGCGTGATGGCGATAGCGAGAGAGATACCAATTCCCTTCGGACGGTCTTCAATGATCATGGTTGTGGTCTTTTTGGCTGATTTTTTGCTATGATCGCGCTTTTCATAGACGTTCTTGCGTGGTCTGACTGGAGATGACGACTCCTCTTCATTTTGATCATCGAGGCGAGCAGCATTTTCGCGAGTCGAGTCAGAGAGTGGGCGCTTGATGATTTTGTCGGTGTTGATGAAAGGAGAGCGACCACCGAGGATGTAATTCATATTATTTTCGGATGTATCAGAGGTGGAATCGAGTTTTTGTAAGGTTTTTTCTGAAGTGTTGCCTGAGATTTTTAGTGCTGTTCTTAGCGCAGTTTTTTGTGCGGTATTTTGTGTAGCATTGTTTGCTAGGCTTTCCGCTAATCGATCACTTACTGGGGTTTTTACTGGCTTTTTAGCTGTAGTTTTTGCTGGGGTTTTCTTTTCAGATGGCTCGTCGAAGGCGCTCATTAAAAGATCTTCTAGGTCGTCAGAATCATCTTTAATAACTTGCTTAGCGCGGTTCGGCTGAGTGGAGCGACGGACATTGATTGAGGAGCTGAATTCTGATTCGAGTTGGTCCTCAAAAAGATCATCATCAAGATCTGCAAGGGTTTTTAGTGGGTGGGCTGCCTGAGGTTCAAGACGAGAATTTAGCTGGTTGCTTGGCTGGAAATTTGACTGAGGTTCAGATTGAGCTGGGCGAAGAGGGCCGGCTGGACGAATACGACCAAAGAGTTTGCGGGTAGGAGAGGCGATGACCTGAATGCGAGAAGATGCCGAAACCTTGGTATCGCCAGCTGGGCGAAGAGAGGTGGTATTGTTTGAGACCGTGGAGCTCGGAGCGGTGTGGCTTTGGGCGGCGGAGTTTATGGCGACAGAGTTTGGGGCGGAGTTTATGGCGGAGCTTGCGGCAGAACTTGCGACAGAGCCAGTTGCGGAACCTGCGGCAGAACTTGGGGCAAAAAATGGAGTGGTTTGGCGTGGTTTTAGTGTGGCGCGTTTTGAGGCGGCAATTTTGGAGGCCTCTTCGCGACGCTGCATTTCCTGAAGAGCTCGCTGCTTGCGGATTTGCTCGGCCTGAAGACGCTTTTTTGCTTCAAGTTCCATGGCTTTGCGGCGAGCGGCCATCTGTTCGGCAGCTTCACGCTGAGCCTGGCGTTGGTGTTCCAAAATACGCTGACGCTCACCCTCAAGAGCGCGATTTCTGGCCTCTTCAGCGGCTTGGTATTCTGATAACTCCTGTTTTGCAGCTTCGATACGGCGCTGATTCAGGTTTTTGAGACGATTTTGCTCTTCGATTTGATGTTTGATAGCTTCACGACGAGCCATTTCCTGGCGCGCAAGCTTTCGGCGCTCAAGTTCACGGTCGGTTGGAAGTGGAGCAGTAGCACGACCAGCGCTACGCACGGGCGCAAAATCCATGCGCCTTCGCGCGGCTGATGCTACTAATGGTTGGCCTTGAGTTCTTGATTCGTCCTGCATAAACTTATTGTTTTCTTTTTATATTATACTCGATTTTTTAAGTTTTGAAAATTTGCATGAGCGGTTTATTTTGATAGGTGGGCAAGGATTTAAGGTTTTGCTGGATGAGGATTACTCGCGGACGCGTTTGGCGGTCTCGATAATTTCATTAAAATTATCAGAGATGAGACTAGACTCGCCGACTAGCACACCATTAACACCTGGAATTGTCAAATAAGCACCAGCATTATTTGGATTGACGCTACCACCGTAGAGAATTGGGATTTCATCTGCAGTAGATTTACCATAAATACTGATAAGTTGTTCCTGAATAATCTTGATGGAAGCGGCGATTTCATCAGGGGTGGCTGAGCGGGCCTGCTTGGTGGTGGAGATAGCCCAGACTGGCTCGTAGGCGATGATACATTTTTTCACATCTTCTGTGTCGATTTCGGAGAGACCACCGAGGAGTTCGTCGCGTAGGACATCTTTGGTTTCGCCAAAGTTGCGCTGGTTTTCGGTTTCGCCGATACAGAGAATTGGGGTGATATTATTTCGGATAGCGGCGGCAACTTTTTGACTGATGTCACGATTGGTTTCGCCAAAAATAAAACGGCGTTCGGAGTGGCCAATTAAAGCATAAGTTACAACACCACGAAGCTGGGCGATGGAGACTTCACCGGTGTATGGGCCAAAATCTTTTTGGTAGAAATTTTGGGCGGCGAGTTTGATTTTTGACTTATTGCGCTCAAGTTGAAGAGACAAGGAGGCGAGAGAGATAAAGCTCGGGGCGATGATGATTTCGATGCCGCGCGCAGGTTTGATTTTCTTTAATAACCTCTGGAGATAAATTGAGGAATCCCCAACAGTTAAGTTCATTTTCCAGTTGCCCATCACGTAAGTTTTCATAGGTTTATTATAGCATTTTATGTGGATGTCTGGAGATTATTTAGGAGAGAGTGATTATAGTATGATTATTTTTATAAGTTTATTTGCTATGGAATTTTGCGGCAATGTCGGGTATGATTACGCTAAAAGGAGGCAGATGAAAAAGATTCTTGCATTTGATATTGATCAAACTTTAAACGTGGCAAAGACGCCGATTCCAGATGAGATGGCGGAAATTTTGGCAGAATGTTTGAATAGTTTTGAAGTCTGTCCGATTTCGGGACAGAAGTTTGACCAGTTTTTGATTCAGATTGTGAATAGGCTGATTGAGGTGGCAAAAGTGACGCCAGTACAACTGATGTATTTACACTTATTTGTGGCGCAGGGGACGCAGTATTATCGCTACGCGCCGATGGCGAACCAAAATGATGGGACGGAATATGATGAGAGGAACTGGGAGCTGGTTTATAGTTTCCCGCTAACTGAATCTGAGGTGACGCAGATTTCAGGGGCGATTGAGCAGGCGGCGAAGGAGCTGGGCTTCTGGGAGAGTGATAAACTGAAACCTGGCGACGAGATTATTGAGAATCGTTTGTCCCAGGTGACATTTTCGGCACTGGGACAGGCGGCGGGGACCGAGGAAAAATACGCTTGGGATCCAGATTGTGAGAAGCGCAAAAAGATTGTGGAGCGAGCCTTAGAGCTAGCACCAGGATTTACTTTTGAAATTGGTGGGACAACCAGCATCAATGCAGTGAAGCCGGGGATGAATAAGGCATTTGGTATGCAGCATCTGATGGAGGAGCTTGGTGTCTCGAAAGAAGATATTTTGTACTTTGGCGACATGACGCAACCGGGTGGTAATGACTACCCAGTGATGGAAATGGGGATCGAGACGATTACGGTACGAAACCACGAGGACACCGAGTTTGCGTTGCGGGGGATCTTAGGGATTTTGTAGGGGCTTTGGGGTTCCTGTGGGTGCTTTATTGTCGAGACTACAGAAGCTTTTCTGATGAGATTAACTATTCATATTCTATGTTATATTCGTGATCTATATTATGGTATAATATGCTTATGTTAATCGAAGGTTCAAGACTCTTAAATTACCCTATTCTTAGTTTACATACGGCGACAGAAATTGCGCGTGTGAAGGCGCTAGTGGTTGACCCAAATTATTTGAAAATTGTGGCCTTTGAGGTGGCAGTAATAAACTCACGCAAACGTCTATTTCTTGATGCTAATAGCATTCGAGAATTTTCCAAGGTGGGAATAATTATTGATTCTGATGAGGAGTTTGTTGAACAGGGGGATATTATCAAGCTGAACGAAATTATTGCGCTTGGGTTTGTGCTAGACCACATGAAAGTAGTGAGTAAAAAGAAGAGTCTGCTTGGACATGTGCAAGATTTTACCGTGGTGACGGACAATTTTCAGATCATGCAATTGATTGTGAAGAGACCTATCTATAAGGCTTTGATTGATCCGGAACTCGTGATTGGACGTTCGGAAGTGCAAGAGATTAATGACACCGAGATTGTAATTAAGAGTGATGAAAATGCGGCGATGAAAAAATCCGGAAGTCTTGATTTTGTACCAAACTTTGTGAATCCATTTAAGGATGGAAAATATATCGCGCATAGCGAGAATTCGACCACGGAATAGAATCTGGAGATAGAATCTTGAGATTCTTAAAAACGTGATTTGGCGATATTGATTTGGTGATATTTATTTGTTGATATTAATTTGGCGATATTGATTAGAAATAACTTCCTGAAGAATAGTCGTCAGTGGTCGAATCGAGACTAGCTAGAGCAGAGTCGACTTCAGATTTGATGAGATCATAGGAGAAACCTTGGCGGGCGAGATAACCGATAAGTTTCTGGCGGTCGGTGGTTTTTCGAAGCTGCTTTTTGAGCATTTTTTGGAGTTCTGTCACCTCGTCGCGAACTAGCTCGCCGGTAGTGTCTGAAACTAAGGCGTCAGAAATGAGATCATCAGAGATTCCCTTCTGTTTCAGTTCTTGAATAAGACGGCGCTGGCTGATACCTTTTGACTGGTGGCGATTCTCAATATAGAAGCGCGTGAAGTAGGCGTCATCGATGACTTTTTGGGCTTCGAGGCGAGAGATTACTTGCTCGATCATATCATCCGTGATGCGGTCCGAGGGCTTTGACGGAAGATTGGTTTTGGCAGAGCCGCGATATTCATAAGTGTTATTTTCTGTAAAATCAGTTTCGCGGATTTTTTGGTTCTTTTCCCTGGTGGTTTGGCGAATCTGTTTAACTTTTTCAGCATAAGCAGCGTCGGTTTCTAGTTTCTGGAGATGAGCCTCGAAACGCTTCCAGGCTAGCTCGCGACGCTGTCTTTTACGCTCGAGAAAATCAATGACTTCTTTTTTGGAGTGAGGCCTGGAAAAACAATATTCAAGAGTTTGTTGGTAGAGTTTGCCATTACCTGACTGAGACTGAAGTTTTTCGATCTCGGTATCCGACAATGTTTGACCTTGGCTGAGTTTGGCATCAGCTAGCTCAGAGATGGTGAGTGAAAAGCTAAATTTACCATCAAGAAAGACATTGACTCGATTTACATCGCGCATGGCGCCGCGAAGACTGGTAATTATTGGCATATTTCTTACTTCAGCCTTATTTAGAATTATTTAATTATGGACCGTTCCAGGTTTAGGGGTTATTTGATATTTTTTCTGGCTATTTCTGAGTAGCTTCAGCCTTGGCGCGAACTTTTTCTTCAATCTCAGCAAAGAGTTCAGGATTTTCTTTGAAGACGCGCTTGACGGCTTCACGGCCCTGGCCAATGGTCTCGCCATTATATTTCAAGAAAGCACCTGCTTTATCGAGTACGCCATATTGGACGGCGAGATCGAGTACATCACCAACTTTGGAGATACCTTCGTTATACATGATGTCAAACTCAGCAGTGCGGAATGGAGCAGCAATCTTGTTTTTGACAACCTTAATTTTAGTGCGGTTACCGATAATATCTTCGCCGTTCTTGATCTGGCCGATGCGACGAATGTCAATACGAACTGAAGCATAGAATTTTAGCGCGTTACCACCAGTGGTAGTTTCAGGGTTTCCAAACATAACGCCGAGTTTCATGCGAATCTGGTTGATGAAGATAACGGTTGCTTTAGACTTCGAGATGATAGCAGTGAGCTTGCGCATAGCTTGAGACATAAGGCGAGCTTGAAGACCCATCTGAGCATCACCCATATCACCGTCAATTTCGGCCTTTGGAGTGAGAGCAGCAACTGAGTCAACAACGATGAGATCAACGGCGTTTGAGCGGACGAGAGTCTCACAGATTTCGAGAGCCTGCTCACCGTTGTCTGGCTGAGAGATTAGGAGATTATCGATTTGGACGCCGATTTTTTCAGCATAGGAAGGATCGAGGGCGTGCTCAGCATCGATGAAAGCAGCCTGACCACCAGTTTTTTGAACCTCAGCGATAGCGTGAAGTGCTAGAGTAGTCTTACCGGAAGATTCAGGTCCATAGATCTCGATAATGCGACCTTTAGGATAGCCGCCACCGAGGGCGAGGTCGAGGGAGAGTGATCCTGACGGAATGAGTTCAATATTGACGTTGTGGTTTTCGCCGAGCTTCATAATGGAGCCGTCGCCGAATTGCTTAGTGATTTGAGCGATGGCGAGTTTCAATGCTTCAGATTTGCCATCTTGTACAGTAGTTTCTTTGGTGTCTTTTGGTTCTTTTGGTTCTTTTGCCATATTTGTCCTTTTTTAGAATTAATTATTTTGACCGGCAATAAATTGCGATCTTTCTCTCTACAGAAGAATAGAAAACCTTACCTCGCTCTCTTAGTTACAAGTATAGCTGAAGTCAAAGTTTTTTCAAGCATAAGACGCGATGATTATTGAAATTTATGGGACCAGTAAAAATCAGAGTCGTGTATCTCAACAAATAATTCTTGGATATATGTGAGGCGATTATTTAACTAGTGCGAATTTATTTTTACCACGCTTCAAAACGGCGAGCGCATTAATTTCAGAAGACACATCGGTGACTTTCTCACCATTAATGGAAATGGCATTACCGGAAGTTAATTGCTTAGCCTCAGAACGTGAAGAACAGAGAGAAGTTTCGACAAGTGCATCGATGAGGGAGATTTTGCCAGCTTTTTCGGAAAGTCTGATCGTTGGGAGGAGGAGGGCGATAGATTCAATATCAGATTCAGAAAGAGTTTCGATACGACGGTCGCCAAAGAGAAGGTCGGTGAGAAGAATAGCAGCGGCGGCAGAATTTTTGCCATGCACGATCTCTGTGACGCTTTTTGCGAGAGCTTTTTGAGCAAGGCGCTGCTCAGGATGTGCACGATGTTCCTCGAGGATTTTATCGATAGTTTCTTTATCGAGAACGGAATAGATTTTGATGAGATATTCAACAGATTCGTCAGCTTGGTTGAGCCAGAATTGATAAAAATCAAAGATTGAAGTGAAGTTACCGGAACCATTGTCGGAACTAGCGAGCCAAACAGCATTACCTTCGGATTTACCAAACTTGCGACCAGTGACTGGGTCGATAATGAGTGGAGTGGACCAAACGTCAGCGCTACCGTTTTCTAGGCGCTTGATGAGATGAACGCCGGTGGAAGAGTTGCCAAACTGGTCGGCGCCACAAAGTTGAAGATCGACGCCATAAGTGCGATAGAGGTGGAGGAAGTCATAGCCCTGGATGAGAGTGTAGGAGAATTCAGCATAGGAAATGCCAGAACCACCTTCGCCGATGCGATTCTGGATAAATTTTCGGTCGAGAAGCTGGGTCATAGAAAATGTTTTTCCGACGGTACGAAGGAAGTCGAGATAGTTGATGTTTTTGAACCAGTCGAAGTTATCGACCATGGTGAGCTCATAATGGTCATTGGTTGGGTCGCCATCACCAAGAGTATTGGCGGCACCATCCAGACTAATGACAGATTCGATCTGTTTTTTAATGCAAGCCTTGTTGTGCTCGACTTCGTTGATGGTTTTGAGATCACGTTCACCGTTTTCTTTTGGATCACCGATTTGACCAGTGGCGCCACCAACGAGGAGGTATGGCTGGTAGCCGTGGCGAACAAAACAAGCACACATCATGAGAGAGGCGAGATTACCGATGGTTAGAGAATCAGCGGATGGATCAGCACCCCAATAGAATTTCTTGACCTTGCGATTATCAAGTTCTTCAGGGTTTTTGATGGTATTTTCGGCGACAAAACCGCGCCAGGCTAATTCTTCGGATAATTTCATAGGTTTATTTTACCATATTATAGAGAGACCCAAAAAGATAGGAGTGATTTTAGGCGAACGGCAGTGATGATATTAGTGAGATTTTTAATTGATATAGAAAAAGAAGGGAGTGATTCCCTTCTTTTTTGCCGAGAAAACTATTTGAAAGTATATATCGTATATCGATTATATTTCGGCGAGGTCTTTAGTTTTAGCTATGGACCTGTAATTGTGTCGGTAGCCTCGTAACCTTGGCTGTCAGTAACAGTGACGGTGATAGTCGACTCAGATCCGGTGAAGCTATAGTTTGGATCATTGAGACCAGAGCTGACGGAACCGGATTTAACCACTGTACCATCAACGGAAAGTGTGTAGCGACTGAGGCCGGCTGAGCCTGGAGTGACAGTGAATTTGAGAGCGCCAGATGCGGTGATACTATGGGTATTGAAGGAGACGGAAGGTGGAGTATAAGAACAGTCGTCTTCGGTGTTTGGATCGTAACCGTTAGGATCAGTGGCGTAAGCTTTATTCTTGGAGATTGGATCTATGGTATAACTGATTTCGACTTCAACAACGAGGCTGGAGAGAGTACAGTCGGTAGCTTTCTTTTTGGTAAACTTGTTGAACTTGATGGATTCTTTTTGCATACCGTTGTTCTTACTATTGAACCAGCTTGGCCAAATATCGGTGATGCCACTGACGGTAAGGGTTTGCATGCCGGCTGGCTGGACTGGTTTGTCACCAGGCTTCCATTTACCTTCGGCGGCATAAACTTTGGTGTGAACTGGACCCATATAGTCGTTTACAACTGTACGGACGATGGTGTTCGAGCTATTCCAGAGGCCGGAACCGTCATGATTGCCGTTCCAAACAATAGTGGCAATAGCGGATGAATAAGAGGCCATGAGGGAATCTTTGGTAATTGCAGAGTTGGAAGTGGTGGTGGTACCAGTTTTGGAGGCAGTCCAGACACCAGGGACAACGAAACCAGCAGAGCGGGCGAGAGAACCCCAGACGAGATTACGAGCATTGGCGTCGCCAAGAATATCGGTGATCATGTAGGCGGCCTGGGCATCGAGGACACGCTTACCGGCAGTATCTTCCCATTTTTCGACAACATCACCAGAAGAGTTTTTGACTTCGAGGATGTAGGTGAGAGGTTTGTAAACACCACCACGAGCGATAGAGGCATAGGCGTTGGCATGCTCGATTGGGCGAACGTTACAACCAGAACCGATGGCAACGGAGAGACCGCCTGATGTATCAGTACAGTAGGAGAGATCGCCGAGGTCGTGTGCGACCTTCAAACTATTTTCGATACCGTTAATATAGAGTGCTTTAACGGCTGGAATGTTGAGGGAGTTGGCGAGAGCTTTACGGATTGGAATACTGCCATAGAAGGCGCCGGTGTAGTTTCGGAGTTGGCAGGCGCCAGTGAAGCCGGCACAGTAGTATTTATCGATGTTCTCGTCTTTCAGGATGGAGCCAGCGCCATAATTGACACCTTCACGTTGAGCAAAGAGAGGGGCGTAGTCGAGAATTGGCTTGATGGTGGAACCTGGCTCAAGCAGGGCAGTAGCGGCATTAACTTCACCATAAACTGGCTTATTCCAATCGGCGGAGCCAACCATGGCGATGACCTGTCCGGTTTCGACATCAACTGAGGAGAGCGAGATGTTGTCACTACCGTTAGTACGCATGAGCTTGACGCCATTAGCGACGGCCGCCTCGGCATATTCCTGTGCGCGAAGATCTAGGGATGTCTTGATAGTGAAGCCACCAGCGCGCATAGTTTTGACACCATACTTTGCCTCAAGTTGCTTCTTTACCTCAAGGACAAAGTGAGGGGCTTTGATATTGGTGTAGCGGCTGACCTCAGGTTGAATCTCGTCAAGAATATTAACTTTTTTAGCTTCTTCAGCCTGTTCGGCGGTGATGTAACCCATTTTTTCCATGACGTCGAGAGTCTTTTGCTGTCTGGCAATGAGAGCTTTATTGGCGGCGGTATTGTATGGACTGAGATAAGATGGGTTGTTTGGAATGGAGGCAAGGAGAGCAGACTCAGCTAGAGTGAGATCCTTAGCGGATTTCTTGAAGTAGGCCTGTGCGGCACTTTCTACACCATTACGGCGGCCGCCATATGGAGACTCGTTAAGATACATAGTGATAATCTGTTCCTTAGAGTACATCTTCTCGAGCTCGAGAGCGAGAATCATCTCCTTGATCTTGCGAGGAAGACCGGTAACAGTACGGTTGCTGGCCTCATCAGAGAAATAAACCTGCTTGATCAGCTGCTGAGTTAAGGTAGAGCCACCTTGAACACCGTGACCGGAGAGAGTGGAAAGACTGGCGCGGATGAGGGCAAAAAAGTTAACACCTGGGTGGTTATAGAATTCGCGATCCTCGATAGCAACTGTGGCCTGACGCATATAAGTTGAGATATTTTCACCTTCAACAACTAGACGATAGTCACCGTCACCCCTATCTTCCCAGAGGACCTGACCATTACGATCGAGATAGGTATTGACCGTTCCGGAAACTTTCATCTGGTCGAGACGGATTTCATCAAGGTCTTTTTTGTAGTAAAGAAAGAGACCACCGATGGCGATAACGGCAAGAAGGAACATGACCGCTGAGGCCTTGAGGAAGAAAAAGAGGCCTTTTTTGGAGAAGATAAAGTGGAAGACGCGCTTTGGATGGAGTCTAGCAAAGAAGCGTTTGACCGGTTCTTTTGGAAGCTTGGAAAGTTCTTCGGCTTCTTTCCTGGCCCTAGCTTCCTTTTTGGCGCGTGAACGATAAACGAGGGAGGAATATAGATTCATTTTTTGATCTTTTTTCTGGAAAAGAGAGCGGACGGAGCGCTTTGGGGATTTTGTATCGCGTTTGGTTTGAGATTTTTCAGATTTTGCCATTTCAGATTGCTCGTTTTCAGTTTTAATTGCTTCGGATTTTATGGTTTCAGATTTTACTATTGAATTACTTGATCCAGGTTTTGCGATGGTCCTATTTTCAGCTTTTTCGACATTGAGTTTTGCCTGATAGGCCCTGACCGCACGAGCTTCAGCTAGCCTTTTTGCCTGAGCTGAAGTGAGCTCTGGCATTGTGCTTGACATAGAAGCACTAGCACGTTTCGTGCTGCCAGTTTGACTATTTTTTCTCTGTTTTTCCATAGCGGTTTTGTCTTTTTCCTTACCAGTATTAACCACCCTATCCTCCGTTTTATCGTACAATTTTATATAATTATACACTCGCCACGAAATAGTAGCAATATTTTATAAAATGTCGAAAATTCTTATGATTTTGTGTGGACTGTAGACGCGAAGACGTATATAATAGTAATGATAATGTTAACGGTTATATAAGATAGGATTATAGATGATCAAAAGAATCACCAATAATTTTCTAAAAAAGAAATCTGCGCCAATTATCTGCTTCTTTGGAAGCTTGCTTGTTTTTGCGATTATTCTTTTAGGATACTCGAGTAGCTATGCCGTTGCTGGAGTGTCATACGGGACTACAAAGACGAATAACTTTGCTGCTTCGAACTTACGTTATATTAGACTAACTTACCCAGAGTCTACTACATTTAATATTGATGGGACTAACCTGAATACTACAATGAAAGCCAATGCAAATATCCAGGTTGCAACAAATTCACAATCTGGATTTAAGCTTTATATGTCATCCTCGGAGACTAGCCTAAAGACAAGTGATGGAACTGCAGAGATTCCGTATGAAAATCTGACAGCAAATTTACTTCAGCAATCTACTGTTTCTGCCAATAAATGGGCTATCTTCATTCAGAAGACTGGAACCGAGTATATTATTCCACTTTGTGCAAATGATAATCTAACTGACAACTGTAAAATTTCCGAAAGTGCTGCACAGACATCTCTAGCTACGCCAATTATTCAGTATGGAACCCATATTGATATGTCTGCTAAACCTGGGACCTATAGCTCAAAGCCTTTGGTGTTGACTGCGGTAATCAATTCTGGCCCAACAGCCGAACTTAAGATCAATAGTGTGAGTCCTTCAGTTGTACCGCTTGACCCAACTGGACATACGGTAAAGAATGAAGCCGGTCAGAGCCTAAAACATAAGATGAATATTAAAATCCCGATGATTGAGCGTGATTTTAATGTCGAGAGCTATGATTATAGGAAGTTTAAAGCGACGGCTGGAGGCCTTGATTGTCCAATCGATCCGGCAACTTTTCAGAAGACGACTGATGAGATTTCGTTTGATTGTACAGTTGATTTTAATAATGCTAATCCACTATTTCAGGTCGGGCAGAAAACCGAGGTGGTGGTAGAGACGATTCCCTATGGATATATTTATTCAAAACAGGATGCTATTCAATTCGTGAATTCATGGGTAGACTTTGGATATACCGGCACACCTCAGGGTTTCACTTTCCCAGTTACTGGAAAATATAAACTCGAGGTGATGGGAGCAAGCGGCGGACCGAGAACACCTGTACAGAGGGCCTTTCATTGGAACTACAATCTGGACTTTAATCCTGGACTTGGCGGATATGCTTCAGGATACAAAGACTTTAATGCTGGTGATAGAGTTGCATTATTTGTCGGGGGTAGAGGTGAATCATCTCTTGATGAAGGTGTTAATCCAAACATAATTCACAAGGGCGGTTTTAATGGTGGTGGCAATGGAAGCGTGGGACCTCTTGCTTATGGGCTCCCCAATCCAAACTGGCGCAACTGGGGTGGCGCAGGAGGTGGCGGCGGAACCGATATTCGACCAGTGAGCGACATGGATTATGCAACAACAAATAATACTGCTAACCGTATTAGAGTACGTCAAGCAGGTTCGTCTTGGCCGCTTCTTAATGAAGGACCTTGGGCGCCACTTGATCATGGGTCATACCAAGCAGTTTTCGAGGTTGAAAATATTCCTGATTCGGATTTTGAGGGGGCAATGGCATATTATGACTTAAATTCTTCAGTAGATAAGCAATTCCGTAACGTATATTCACAGAAACATGGCAATTTTATCTCAGTCTACTTTACATACGACGCTAGCCAGCCAGCACCACAATTTATGCCTAATACGGCTGCAGAAGTACGTCTCAAGGTTAAGACCACAAACACGACCGCCAAGATCAAGAGTCTGAAGATTTATAAGTTAACAGACCGTATAATTGTTGGAGGTGGTGGAGCAGGTGGGACACTGATTGCTGCTGGCGGCAATGGAGGTGGACTTACAGGTGGTACCCCTACCTATTCCGATTCCCCTGCTACTCTTTATGCGGCACTCATACTTCCTGCCGGGGCAACTCAGACAAGCGGTGCTGGCTATGGCTTTGGTGCTTCCGCTCCGCGTCTCGATGATTCAACGAGATCTTTAGCTAATCCGCAAAATTATCAGATACAAGGTCGTCCTGGTGCTGGTGGTGGATGGACTGGTGGGTTTGTCGCACAAACACCATATGATCTGTCAACTATTGCCTCTGGGGCGAGTGGTGGATCTAGTTACATTGATGGGGTAACCAGTGGATTTACCAGAAAATTTGACGATGACACAAATATTTCTCCATACTGGTCACAAAGTTTTGTACATGATGGACACGATGGTTCTATACGTATCTCGTATGCGACCTATCCTGGTGGAACACCATAGTTAGTATAGACTCATAGTTAATATAGACTTCACAACAATTCAGCCAATACAGAATCTCAGGTTTTAGCCTGAGATTTTTGGCTAGACGATAATGGTATAATAGTGGCATGAATGAAATTATTTTAATTATCCTGGGACTAGTGTTTATCGAGACTAGTTTCCTAGTGGTGCGGTCTTTTAGAAAAGGTTTTAACTACTCTGGACAGAGGCGCCGAATTTACGTCGATACATCAAGTTTAATGGATGGAAGGATTTTGAAGGTCGCAAAGACTGGTTTTCTTGACGGCCTTTTGATTATTCCACATAGTGTCTTGAACGAAATGCAGCTTTTGGCGGACGGAAAAGATACCGAGAAGCGAGCTCGGGCGAGGTTTGGCCTTGATGTGGTGAACGAGCTCGAACGAGTCGTACATAATGAAGTGGAGATTCTGCCAGATGCGCTAGACCATACGCCGGTTGACAATCGCTTACTGCAGCTTGCGAAAGAAAACCGTGGGACGATTCTGACTACCGACTATAATCTGGGGATGGTGGCAAAAACGATGGATATTGATGTGCTAAATGTGAATGATCTAGCCATTGAATTAAGGAGTGACTACCTGCCGGGCGAGCGGATGCGAATTAAGATTACCGCGCTGGGAAGCAATCCAAAGCAAGGTGTGGGGTATCTGCCAGACGGCATGATGGTGGTGGTGGACGAGGCCGCAACACTGGTCGGGAGATTTGTGGAGATTGAATTTGTGAAGTTTTTACAAACCAACTCGGGGCGCATGATGTTTGCAAAAGTTGCAACACAAGCCAGGCCGAGTGGCCGATTTGCCAGAGGGGCTGGGCGAAAAATCAAAACTAAATCTTAGATTTTGTCCTAGAAAAAATAATCCCACGGAGGGATTATTTTTGATCGCGCGGGATGGCCGCTGATCGATTATTCGTTAAGAGAAACTATATCGGCGCTTAATTAATAATACCAAGCTCAGGATGATCGGTGCCGTGTTCGAGGGCGTAAGCTTGATAATCCATAAGCTTCTGCTTGTATTTTTCGACAAGATCTTGGCGGCCAAGCATCTTTACTACGTCCAGCGCGAGATCAAGGCGGGAGGCGTGGTTCATGGTTAACATGGCAAATGGCGTAACTGTACTTCCCTGTTCTTCAAAGCCATGACCGAAAATACGATTCTTGCTGGTATAGTTGCTGAGGATATTAACTAGGGCGTCTGGATAGCCATGGAAGTTGGCGATGA
Organism: Candidatus Saccharimonadota bacterium; assembly: GCA_013332965.2. Lineage (GTDB taxonomy): Bacteria > Patescibacteriota > Saccharimonadia > Saccharimonadales > Saccharimonadaceae > Nanosyncoccus. The sequence continues at coordinate 27,189 of JABCPR020000012.1, forward strand.
TGGGAGCGGTTTGACCAAAGAGCTGGTCGAAGCTGGCTTGCGTCAAAGGATTATTGCTGGTGCCAATGGCGCCGTAGGTGAGAGCGGAAATATTAATAAGTCCGAGATGAAGCTCTGGAAGATCTTGCCTTAGAATCTCGATCGCCTTGACTGCTTCACGAGTGGCAATATCGCCGGCAGATACAAAGAGGTAGTCGAAATTACCTTCCTGGTTTTTGTTGGAAATAAATTCAAAAAGACTACAGCCCTGTTCAAAGTTCTTCTTTGCCGCTTCTTCATCTTGCCAGACTGGCTCGTCGGTTTTATTGAAGGTGACGAGGTTGACTTGGTTTTTTGATTCTAATAGATAATTAAAACATGGGTCAACGGCAGTGGCATCAACCGGGAAGAAACAGGTGACATGTTTGCCTGGACGAGCGAGGAGCGAGGAAATCAGCATTGGCGACTGATGAGAGAATCCGTTATGGTCCTGGCGCCAACAAGTACTGGTGCTTAGGAGATTGACGGAAGGATATTTTGGACGCCAAGCGACTTCTTCGCACTGTTCGAGGAATTTGAGGTGCTGGATAATTTGCGCAAGAATGATGGTGAAGAAGGCTTCGTAACTAGTCATCATAGCAGGCTCACCAGAGAGAAGGTGTCCGATCATAACCGAAAAGAGGACGTTTTCAGAGAGTAATTCAACGATGCGACCACTCTCGGATTCAGGAAGGTCCCACTCACGCTTCTCGAGTCGATTACCCCAGGTGCGGCTGGTGGATTGATAGATTTCATCTAGTTTATTACTAGTGGTCTCGTCTGGGCTAAAGAAATAGAAGGACGGATCTTTTTCAGCCTGGGTTTTGAGTTTGGCGCCAAACACTTTGGCGATGGATTTTAAATTAGTCATGGAGAAAACCTTCCTCTTTGTTAAATAATTCTTCGAAATGATAGGAGTGGAGCCAGGAAGAGAGGAGCTCGAGCTCGGCGGGGTCGGATTTGGCTTTTGGGAGAGGGATTTGGTGGGCTTTGAAGTTGCCGCGAACCTTAGTGTCGTCAACGACGAGTGGACCGGAGAGGCCTTTTTCGGTTTCGAGGATGATGAAGACTGGGTCGCTACTGTTTTTTGCAAAATTCAAGGTAGCTTCGACATCTAAAATGAGATTTCGCATAATAATGTCGGTCTGATTCTCAGCTTTTTCAAAAGTTTGACGTGCGGAGGTTTTGTCTTCACTCTGCTCTTCTTGAATAAGCTTGGTAATATTTTGCTCAACCTGCTCAAAGGTATTGGTCGGTACGTCATCAGAGTCATCACCATCGAAAACAATTTGAGGTTCTTGATCAACGAGATTCTCTGTCTGCGAGAAGAGCTCAGCTGGGGCCTTGGAAGAAGTGCCGAGACGTTCTTCGATGCGGATTGGAGTATAGCCAAAACCACGAATTAGTTCATTTAGCTGATGCTCGGAACGACGACCAGCAACTGTTGGACCGGAAATCTTGTAGCCGTTAAGGTGGAGAACTGGAATGACCTTACCATTATTTGGAGAACTGAGGAGGTCGTTTAAGTTGAGGCTGGCGAGAGTCGTGGCGGTTTCAAATTACCCATCACCGATGAGGACGTTGGCGGTGCGTTCAGGATGTCCGAGGCAGTAGCCATAAGCGGTAGCGAGAGAATAGCCGAGTTCGCCACCTTCGCAGATAACGCCTGGAGCGGATGGACTGGCGTGGGATGGGAAGCCGCCAATACGGGAGAAAAGAGCGGAAATTTTGGCTAGACCAGCATAGTTAGGTTTTAGGGTTTCATCAACAGCGGCGAGATCACCATCATAGAAAAGATTGGCCTGGAGAGCTGGAAAACCATGACCTGGGCCGAGGACAAAAATTGTATTATCTTTTTGATTAGCAAAAACGTCTCGCATGCAAGCGTAGACGAGATTAATACCGGGGCAGGTACCCCAGTGTCCGAGGAGCCGAGGTTTGATGTCGTCGAAAGATAGAGGTTTCTCAAGGAGAAAATTGCTTTTTAAGAAAAGTTGGGTAACTGTGAGGTAGTTGCAGGCGCGGATACGTTTTTCAGTGGCTGCGAGACTCACTTTTTTGGTTTCATATTGCATATGCTTATTATAGCATAACAGAGGTGATGGAGGGAGAGTTATTGGTGCTTGACGCGAACCATGGCGGCGCGCAAGACTTCACCTTCGTAAAGATAACCTGGGATGAGCTCCTCAGCGATAACTTCCTTATCACCATCACCTTCTTCCATGGTGATGGCGTTATGAAATTCAGGATTAAATACGGTACCTGGATTGGAATCAATTGGGGTGAGATTGAGGGCCTTGAGGGTTTTGTCGAGGGTTTTCTGGACTGGGGCGAGAAGGGCCGGATGAGCCTTGATGGCGCGAGACATGTCGTCGATCAGGGGGAGGACCTTGCTTATGGTGGCATGTTTTGCGATTGTTTTGGCTTGTTCCCTTTGCAGCTCAACTTGCTTACGGAAGTTTTCAAAATCCGCACGGGTGCGCTGCAAGTCGCCGATCAATTCAGAGTTTTGACGTGCTAATTTGGCAATTTCTTCTAGGTCTTTTGCGGAATTTGTGGTTGAGTTTGCCGAATGTTTTGGTTTTCCTTCTTCAATATCTGGTTTGAATTCAGGATCTTCAAAAGTATTTGGGTTGAGCTCAGGATCAAAGGCGTTGCCTCGTGTTTGCGACTGGGCTTTTGCCTGACTAGATTTATCAGATTTATTTGAAAATGGATTATTCATAATTTCCTTTCTTTAATACATACTTTCAAGATATTTGCCGGCGTGACGAACAAGTCCCATGACCTGAGCGTAGTTTTGGCGAGTCGGACCGAGGATGCCAATGTAGCTGGAGTCGGAATATGGAGAGCGGAATTTGCTGATAATGAGAGAGACATCAGAGTTTTTACCGATTGGGTTTTCGCGGCCGATGAAGATATTGAGCGGTTCGCCTGGACGTGCCTCGCGAAGCCATGGTTCGAGATTATCGAGGAGCTTGGAGACGTTCTGAATGCGCTGATAATCCGTGAATTCTGGTTGCGAAAAGAGTTTTGAGATGCCAGAAAGATAAAGCTGATTGCCGATGGTGGCAAGGCCGAGATTACCTGTGAGCTCGACCAGCATATCCACGGCGGTGCGGATAGCGTATTCGGCTTGGGCCTGTGAACCGATGCGGACTTCAAGAGCATGAAGGCCACGGTTTTTATCATCTTGCCCTGAGGAGAGAGCGCGGTCGGGACAGAATTTTTGGAAATATGGATCTTTAGCGATTTGACGAGCAGCCTCGGCGAAAACTTCTTCAAAATCGTCATCTGCTTCAGTGTCAAGGTCTCCTAAATCTTCTGATTCCAACGCAAGATCAAGGTCATTTTCGCGAGAGACGAGGGAGTTAACATAGAGGCGATAGCCAGCGTCGGTCGGAATGCGTCCTGCAGAAGTGTGTGGAGAGGCGACGAGTCCGAGTTCTTCGAGTCTAGCCATTTCGGCACGAATCGTGGCACTGGAGACGTCAAAAAGTTTGGCGAGAGTGACACTACCAACTGGGGTAGCCATCTCAGCATACTCCTCAATGACAGCAAAAAGGATAGCTTTTTGACGATCGGTGAGTTGAATTTTTGAGTTATTTTCTTCTTCCATTTTCATACTTTTCTGTTTTGAATTATACTGCATTAGCACTCAAAATACAAGAGTGCTAAAAATGTTGAGGTTGATTTTAGTGCGTGATTTTGGAGTTTGTTTTTACGGGAGATGTGGGCGATTCTTTGTAATGTTTATGGATTATGGCTTGAGAGTGAAGTAGCCTGGAATGCCTGGGGCGTCGATACGAGCGTAGGCGCTACTCTTGCGACTATTTTGGAATGCCGTACCATTTCCACCAACCAGATTTTTACAATTCACGAACATACTCGAGTCTGTTACTACCTTTGTTGAAATCGAGAAAGATGAATTCACGTAGATTGTTTTTATAAAAGAATTACTAAACATCCCAGGCGCTCTTAAAAGTGCTTCAGGAGTAAAACTTGATATGTCCAATACACTGTTTTCTGGATTCCTCATCGCGTTCGAAAACATCCCAGCCATGTCCTGTACCCTACTCGTATTAAAACTAGATAGATTAAGGCTTGCCAGATTTGTTGCATAAGAAAACATTCTACTCATATCCGTGACCTTACTTGTATCAAAATTGCGAAGGTCTAATCCACTCAGTCTAAAAAGACTAGAGAACATTCCACTCATTGTAGTAACATTACTAGTATTAAAAGATGATATATTGAGACTAGTAAGCTGTGTTAAACCTGAAAACATTTCGTTCATTGACACTACGTTATGCGTATCAAAATTATGAAGATCCAGACTGGAGACCTTTAGCCCTCTAAACATCTGTTCCATGGTAACTACTTTGCTTGTATTAAAGTTCGACACGTCAAGAGAAGTAAGTCCTGAAGCACCATCAAACATCCCCCTCATATGCTCAATATTGCTAGTATCAAAACTTGATAAGTCAAGAGATGTTAACGATGGTAGGTTACTGAATGTTTGAGTAAATGAACGCACATTATTGGTCGTAAAACCGGTTAGATTAATCGATTCTAGCGCAGGCAGACCGCTAAATAAACCGTCCATCAATTCAAGAGAATCATTTTTCCAACCAGACATATCTATGGTTTTAACGGTACGATTATCCCAAAACATACTGAGTACACTACGATTTTTTCTTACATCCCAACCTGATAGATTTATCGAGGTTGCTCCTGCTTGGCTAAACATCCTATACATTGTCTCCACATTATGTGTATCAAAATGCCTTAAGTCAAGAGAGGGAAAGTGTGCGTTTGAAAACATACAAGACATATCTTTTACATTACCGGTATTCAATCTAGTTAGGTCAGGCAGGATAGTTGCTTCAAATCCCGCAAACATATAACTCATATTTTCAACATTTCTTGTATCAAGAACTGACAGATCAAGACTCTGCAATCCGTTATCAAAGAAGAATCTACTCATATTTTTTACATTAATTGTATTAATTCCAGATAGATCAAGTGTGTCTAGTCTAGAATGTCTGCCATAAGTATACGAGAACATCGATGATGAATCCTCGTTTGCAAAAACATCGTCCGCCTCACTCCACCAATAGATTGTTTGGTCAACTGTATCATACCACATGTATATTGGACGACCAGAGTCTGCTGTGGATACTACTGTCGCAGTAGCGATATTAGCCGGTGCAGTAGTTGATTTCTTAAAATGCTTGGCAGGAACGGCACTTGATGCAGGCGCAATGTTTGCTAGTAGATTATTAAAAAGTGGACCTGGCAAGAAGGTAGCAGTTGCTGGGGCGGCATTAGTCACCGCCGTAAGCAACACTTGTTTTGAGTAAGTTCCAGAGTTGAGGTCCGGAGAAGCTTTGACGCCAAATTCAACCCTGGCACGTTGACCAATAGTGTTAGTCGTAGTGAGAACAGTGTCTGGGGCACTTGCTTTTGGGATTGGTTTAAAGTTAACACCATCCGCAGAATAGCCCCAGGATTTTGGAGTAAAATTTGACTCGACTAGAGGAGAGGTGATGGATGCGATTTTGGTAGTTACAGATGAATCAGTGTGATTTAAATTTGTGTCCTCGTCGATACTAGAAACATAAAAAGTGAAGCCTGTAGGGTTGTTGGTACTAATGGAGGCGTTAATAGCATCCTGCTTAAACGTCGAGGCAGAAAGCTCGGCTGGAGTAAAATGAAAATCAACACTTGAGGCATCCAGGGCAAAAGAAACCGTTGTCGGGGTACCACCGGCGCCTGGGGCGGCGAAAGTGGAGTTATTGGAAGTTAAGAGAATGAGTGCAAAAATACTTGTGATGGAGACGAAAAGAGCGAAAACTGGCGCAAGAAGACTCAGTTTTTGTGAGAAAAATTTGTGTGTTTTGATTTGCATATGACCGATACCTTTTATGGTTATATTATAACATACAATTCTAGATTAAATTTATGGTAGACTAAGTTATGGAAGAACAGAATCTGATTGATAAATTAGCAAAAATTAAAGCGTGGCTTGGAACGGGGAGCTTGAATGTTTTTGGCTTACCGATGAGCGGAAAAGATACCGTGGGCGAGCGATTGGCAAAAGATCTTGACGCAAAATTTTTATCTTCGGGAATTATTATTCGCGCATTTGAGGCAGAGCAAAACCAGAACATGACTGGCAGTGGACAGCTGATCCCAACAAATACCTTTTATGATATAATTTTGCCTTATTTTTCACGAGAAGAAATGAAGAATGATTCCCTAATTTTGTCGAGCGTGGGGCGCTGGGCTGGTGAAGAAGATAAGATTATGGAGGCTGCAAAAAATGGGGGACATGAGATTAAGGCGGTAGTTCTACTTGATTTAACAGAGGCAGACGTGAAGAATCGTTTTGAGGCGGCGAAGGAATTGAATGATCGTGGTGAGCGTGCTGACGATGCTAATTTAGAGATTTTTGAGACGAGGATTCGTGAATTTAATGAAAAAACTGTGCCAGTATTAAATCACTATGATGAGTTAAAACTGTTGATTAGAGTGCCGGCTGATGGAAGTCGCGATGAGGTTTATTTATCTGTGATTGATAAGCTGGTTGAGTTTATTAAGTAGAGAGTACGCGTATATTCTTTTCCTTCGACGCACTCAAGGCCGTTTGGCCAAGCATATAGTCTCAGGAAAAGAATATACGCTACACCTACAAATAAACTCGCCCAAGCTTATGGTCTCAGAGAATGAACATACGCTACATTAGCAAATAAACTCGCGCCATAATTAATTAAACAGATTTTATGGGGTGGGTATTTGTTTTTCTGAAGCCATAGGCTTGGGCGAGCGCCCTTGAGCGTGCTGAAGAAAAATAAATATCACCCTAATTTTAATCGCGTTTTAACATAACCGTGAAAGCTTCGGATGGGATATCGATCTTACCAAAGCGTTTCATCCTTGCCTTACCACGCTTCTGTTTTTCAAGCAACTTTGCCTTGCGGTCGCGATCACCGGTGTGGATTTTCACTGTCACATCCTTACGGAAAGCACCGATAGTCTCGCGAGAAATAATCCTTGCGCCAATGGCTGCCTGAAGAGCTACTTCAAAGTTCTGTCTTGGAATAACTTCCTTTAACTTCTTGGTAATTGAGCGGCCGATTGCTTCAGATTCAGAGCGGTGACACATAAGAGCTAAGGCATCGATACGTTCGCCGCCAACTAGAAAGTCAACACGGACTAGATCCTCAGCACGGTAATTCGAGATTTCATAATTAAAGCTGGCATAGCCAGAGGTGAGAGATTTGAGTTGGTCATAAAAATCGGTAAGAAGATTGGCCATTGGGGCTTCAAAATAAATCACGGCGCGATCTTCGAGATAGGAAATATTCTTCTGCAAACCACGTTTCTCAACAATCAAGGTCAAGACGTTACCGATCATGGAGACAGGCAAAATAATCTCACCCTTAACCCATGGTTCGCGAATTTCAGAGATGGAACTGGTGTCTGGGAGATTGGATGCGGATTTGATTTCGATTTCCTCGCCAGAATTGAGACGGACCTGATAGTTGGTGGATGGGTTGGTGACGACTAGATCCAGTTTAAACTCGCGTTCAAGGCGCTCCTTGATGATATCCATGTGGAGCAGGCCGAGGAAGCCGATGCGGAGACCAAAACCTAGGACCGGACTGTTTTCAGGTTCAAAACGAAGAGCGGAATCGCTGAGTGAGAGTTTTTCGATTGCCTCTTTGAGGTCTTTGTACTGATCGTTAGAGACTGGAAAGAAGCCAGCATAAACAAACGGTAGAACGTTTTTATAACCTGGAAGCGGGGTGGCGGCAGACTTCTTAGTAAGCGTGACAGTATCACCAACTTTTGCTTCGCGAGTGGTTTTTAGGTTCGTAACAATATAGCCGACTTCACCTTCGGAGAGATCATTTTTCGGATGCATGCCAGGGGTGAGGACGCCGACTTCAAGTGCGATGCCATTAATTTTTGAGGCCATCATGTGGATATTGTCGTTTTTCTTAATTTGGCCGTTAAAAATGCGGACGTAGAGAACAACGCCACGATAGTCGTCGAAATAGGAGTCAAAGATGAGGGCACGAGTTTCGTCGGGAGCGGCAGTAGCTTCAAGATCGACTGGAGTTTTTGGACTTGGAGCTCTTTTTATAATTGCCTCAAGAACCGCTTCGACATTGAGGCCGGTCTTAGCGGAAACTGGGATGATTTCCTCTTTTTTGCAACCTAGGAGATTGATGATTTCATTAGAAACTTTTTCGACATCGGCGGCCGGAAGATCGATCTTGTTGACTACCGGAATAATGGTCAAATCCTGTTCGAGGGCGAGGTAGACATTGGCGAGGGTCTGAGCCTGAATACCCTGAGTGGCGTCAACCACGAGGATGGCCGACTCGACGGCCTGAAGTGAGCGAGAAACCTCATAGGAAAAATCGACGTGACCTGGGGTGTCGATGAGGTTTAGTTCGTAACCTTTATAATGCATTTGCACAGGGGTGAGCTTGATGGTGATACCCTTTTCGCGCTCGAGCTCCATGGAATCAAGAAGCTGTGACTTCATCTGTCGCTTCTCAACCGTGTCAGTGATCTCCATCATGCGATCAGCAAGGGTGGACTTGCCGTGGTCGATGTGAGCAATAATACAGAAATTACGAATGTGATCTGAATTCATAGAGATATTATAACAGATATGATGCGGAGAAAGAATGGTGATTTGCGGGGTGTGTGGCGATTTTGAGAGGAGATGGAGTGATTTGTTATAATCAGAGTGTGAAGAAAATTTTGGCAGTTTCGGGGGGGATTGATTCGATGGTGCTTCTTGAGAGGTTTTTTAGGGATGAGCCGGAAAATATCGTGGTGGCGCATTTTAATCACGGGACGAGAATATCGGCGGATTTGGACGAGCAGTTTGTTTTTTCAAGATGCAAAAAGCTGAAAGTGCCATTTGAAACGATGAAAATTATGCTGGGAGAGGGAGTTTCCGAGGAGCTGGCGCGTAAAAAACGATATAACTTTTTATATCATGTGGCGAATAAATATAGTGGGGAGATTTATACAGCACACCACCTAGATGACTTGATTGAATCGATTGCCATTAACCTAATTCGAGGAACAGGATGGCGAGGATTGACTCCTTTTTCGGACAATCGAATCCATCGACCATTTATCGAGATGGGATTTTATAAGACAGATATTTTGCGATTTGCTGCTGAAAATAAGGTGTTATTTCGGGAAGACCCAACAAATGCAACAGACGATTATCTAAGAAATCGGGTGAGATTGAAGCTTCCTATTATGCCACGAGCGGAGAAGGAGAGGCTGATTGATTTTTATAAAAGGCAGACTATTATTAGGCACGAGATCGAAGGACTTTGCGAATCTCTACTTAATTTTTTATTAATCAAAAATTCTTCTGATGAGATAAATGGGGGAGTGGATTCATATGGCAGTACAGACTTCACATCAGTTTTTCGTGTAGAAAGTGGAGCTTTAAGTAATATAAAAATACGCAAAGATTTCTTTCTGGGAAATTCCTTTCTGGGAAATAATGAAAATTATACAGAGGAGACTACTGAAGAGGTTTTGCGATTTATATGTGAGAAGATTGGGGTGAATTTGACGCGAGTACAGCTGAAAGATTTTCTGAGGGCGATTAGAACTTATGGCACGAACAAAAAATTTAACTTGCCAAAAGATAAAATGGCGGTGATTGGTAGAGATTTTATAGGGCTTTAATGGTATAATATAGAGAAGAAATTATAAAAACAGGAAGGTCAATAAATGTCAGGACACAGTAAATGGGCGACAACCAAACGTCAAAAAGCCATCGTCGACGCCAAGCGTGGGGCGGCTTTTACGAAGATTGCAAACCAAATTGCGATTGCGGCGAGGAGTGGTGGTGACCCGACTATGAACCCAACTCTTGCGATGGTGCTTGAGAAGGCTCGTAAGGCCAACATGCCAAAGGCAAATATTGAGCGCGCGATTGCACGTGCAACTGATAAAAGTGCTGCCGCGATGATTGAGGAGACCTATGAGGCTTATGGTCCGGCTGGGATTGGTATCATCATCGAGATTGCAACTGATAACAAAAACCGTACAATGCCAGAGGTGCGAAACGCTCTAGCCAAGAATGGCGGACGCATGGCAGACCCTGGAAGCGTGATGTTCCAGTTTGCAAGAAAGGGCGTGATTGAGATTCTTGAAAAAGGCGAAGAGGCACTGCTGACTGCGCTTGATTGCGGCGCTGAGGATGCAAACGAGAATGAGGATGGCATTGAGATTATCACAGAGGCCGCCGATTTGATGAAGACCAGGCAGGCACTGATTGATGCTGGTTTGACGGTAGAAAATGCCGAGCTTCGTTACATTGCTAATACCTCTGTTCCAGTGAGTGAGGAAGATGCCGAGAAGGTCGATAAGTTGCTAAACGCAATTGACGATCTCGACGATGTAACAAACGTATTTACGAACGCAGAATAATCTGTTAAAATAGTTAGCGGAAGGGTGGCCGAGTGGTTGATGGCACTGGTCTTGAAAACCAGCAAGTTAACGCTTCGCAGGTTCGAATCCTGTCCCTTCCGCCAAGTGGCACCATAGCTCAGCTGGTTAGAGCGTAGGACTCATAAGCCTAAGGTCACTGGTTCGATCCCAGTTGGTGCTACCA
>JABCPR020000013.1 GCA_013332965.2 Candidatus Saccharimonadota bacterium
GGTAAGAAAATTAGCGATAATCCGTTTAGTTCCTATGAAAAAGATAGTTACGAAGGAGCGATCGCTGCATCCGTGGCATTTAATGGACGCAGTAAGACCGTGGTTGAAAATAATGGTTTTGTACGGATGACTAATATTTATCCGAAAGTTGCCAGTGTTGGAATGACGGAGGACCAGTGTATTTTGGCGGGGGTAAAATATACGGCAGCAATATCGGGATTAACACAAAAAACTGCAATCTGGAGCCCAAATGCGGAAGATGGATTTGTAAAAATTCTCTGTAACCGTGAAAAGAAAATTCTTGGTGCGACAATTGTGGCACCGGATGCCGATATTTTGATGCAGGAGATTAGCTTGGCGATGAGAAATAAATTGTCAGTGGTAGATATTGCCGCTGCACCACATGTGGGGATGAGTCTCTCTGAGGCAATAAGGGTAACGGCAAGAAAATTATTGTAAGGGTTGACAGTTTTTTACTGGGTGTCTATAATAGTTACAGACATCGCGGGGTAGAGCAGCCTGGTAGCTCGTTTGGCTCATAACCAAAAGGTCGTTGGTTCAAATCCAACCCCCGCCACCAAATTAAAGATTATAGGTAATTATAGAGAACACGGCCGTGTTCCTTTTTTATTATGTATAGTCTGTTTTTTATATATAGCAAAATCATGCCTTTTGACTAGTCGGCATGATCAGCATTTATAAATTTATTTGGTACTTTTATAGACGGCTATACCCAGAATCTTCCCTGAAGTTTGGACATGCATCTTTGGTCCCATCGGTGGAGGTCCAGCAATTGATGGTGGTATAAAAAGTCTTTCTGGTGGTGTTGTTTTTGTCGTCATTTAATTGAATGGCAAATTCAGGATATGGGAAATAGGTATCTACTAGCTCAACACGACTTTCGACGCGGCGATAAAGGTCGTTGGCGCGCCCGGTAGAATCTACCCTTGCCTGTACGCCGGTAAAATTAATGGACTCGCGCCTCGAGTTATAGAGTGAGATGGAGAAGTCGGTTTCTGGAGCACCGTATGGAAGACTAAGCAGGAGGAAGGTGGTGGCTGGGTTGCGATTTGTGGAATTGCGATAAGTGTTTGGGACTTCAAAGGTTACAGAACAGAAGAATGAACCTTCATGACAATAGACTGGGAAGAGGTGATTGCTGTTTTTGTCGAATGTATCGGAAACTTCATTAGCGGCAAATTCAGTCTTCCATTTATCACTATAAGTCGGCTTGAAGAACATTATGGCGCGATTAGTACTATTTTCGCTACTGGCGATATTAAACTCACCTAGATTAAAATCACGATCCGACTGGAAGAAGGCAGCAGTGACGAGTGGAGGAGTCATGGAGTGCTGGCCACTTGGTAAATTATAGTCGTCAATGTCCCAAGCTAGATTGCTACCACTGCGACGCTGAGCAGTATAGTTGGCATCGGAATACCATTTAATATTAATGTATTTGAGGTCTTGAATTTGATCCGAGCGGAGCGGAACAATACGAGTTCTTGTATCAGAGCTTAAGGTTGAGCGGTAATCTGCAAGGTCTTCCTGAATAGTGACACAGGTATAAGCCTGTAGTTTTGAAGCAGCAGAGCCACCATCTTGACTAGAGTCCTTAACTTCCTGGATGGTAACGCCATGCTGGTCATCAGTGGTACGGCTAAGCACATTTGAAACAGTGCTACAATCCTGTTTTCTGACACCATCTTGCATGGCGGCAATGATTTTGCTGCAGCGAGTACCAGAGCCGATAGTTTGCCCTTTATCCAAGCAGTCATGATATTGCAATAGAGCAACCTTGGCATCTTCGACACCCGCTAGCGCAGAATCATAGGCAGATTTTGAAAGATTAGAGTTAGTGGTTTGATTGACTTCCGAAAGGATGAGACGAGTAAAGCCAAGGGTAATAACGCTAAATAGAATAATCGTGAAGACGGTGACAATCATCGAAGTGGCACCCTTACGGGTTTTAGTCTTTTTGTCGATCTGATTGCGTTGTTTTTGAAAAAATCGCATTATTCTCCCTTTCGATTTTGGCCAGTTGATCTTGCCGCGAAGTTAAATTTATTGATTGCACAGTAGGTAAAATCGGTAGATAGACCATCACTTGGTGGTGCCTTGCAGAATTCGCCGATGCCGGTGATATCGATACTTCCCCGTTCGGTTCCAAGAACAAAGGTACCAGAATAGAAGGAGTGTAATGTGACTGCGTGTTGCGTTGGCGGGAAAATAACAAAATCATAAAGTACAAGACGATCATCAGTCTTATCAAGCAGTTCTGTAATGATGGTGTCCTTCATGTAGTAGTTATTTTCGTTAGGCTTATATCCATAAGTAGCGGTTCCTTCAGTACGCATATAGGTGTGTTGGTAACAGAGGTCGCGGTTATTGTCTTCAACTTTTAGGAGCTTGAAGTCATTCTTATCAACCCTATCACCATTAACAAAAGCATCATAGTTGGCGCGACTACCAGAAAGAATCTCGTAATCATCATCATTTAGTGCATAGCCAGTGTTCCAGATATAACTATGTCGACCAGTACAGAAAACACCATTTAATGGAACGTTGTGAAGCACAGCGCCGGTTGACTTGAGGCGGACGGAGCCATAGTTTTGCTGATAGGTATAGATTCTTGCATTGTCATCTAGACATTTTTGCATCTGGGTCCGATCAGAAGCGTATTCAGCTCGACAAATATCAGCGAGAGAGCGAGTCGGGGCGGCGGCGATGGTTCGGGAAAAATCATCAACTAGAGATCGACCCGTTGAATTTATCGAGCGGATCACTAAACCCTTATGATAGGTGGTGGAAATATGAATAGTAATAATGGTGACTACAACCATGAGGGCGGAAATAAAGGCAAGCGCGAGAGATAACTCGATTAGGGTAAAGCCACGGCGAATGCTTGGAGATTGACTTGGAGATTGTTTTAGGGATTGATCTGTGGATTGATGTATTTTTTGTGCTAACTTCATAATTAATCCTTTTTAACAAACTCCGGATTATATAACCTAATAATCGTACTGATTGTAGATGGACGATTGCGGCCAGGGCCATACCAACAGGTGCGAATGTGAAAATCATAGTACTCGGGAGCCTCAGCATCAAGGGAGGAATCATTGTAGTTTTCAGGATTATTAAGGCGAGTAACATCTCTTGTTCCAATAACCCAAATACCTTCTACGCGATAAGGTGTATTAAAAATCGGGGTGGTATATGCGCTTTCACCATTATTTAACTCATTGAGATTACCAGAACTATCTACGCCAGTGGAATCACCAATACGTCTAGCGTTAGAAAAAACTAGGCGAGGATAGAGAGAAGCCTCTTGGAAGAGATTTGGGTTTTGTTTGGCGGAAATAATGGTTGTCTCAGGATTTTTAGGGTCAAGCTTTCTAGTATTAATTACAAATGCCTTGTCCGTGAAAATGTTATGTACCTCACCAGTTGCATTATCAGTATCGTAATACTGTTTACAGTCGTTATCGTTATATTTTGAGATACGGATTGGATTATTATTGAGACCGTTCTGAGCCATGGAGAGACTACTCCAGAGTTCACGATACTCCTGCCACTTTGTTGGATCAATAGTCTTATCACGAACAAGTTCACGTTCTGATAAATAGGAGTTATGAATAAAACGGATAGCTTCGGCTTGAGAATCGATTTCATTTCTGGCCATAGAAATCTCCAGAGTACCCTGAATAAGAGAAAGGTTACGATTCATTACGCCGATTGAAAGAATTGTGATAAATGAAAAAATCGAAAAACAGAAAACAACCTCAATGATTGTATCGCCGCGGCGGTTAGCATTTTTGTGGTTTGGTTTCCGAAAAAGATTCAACATAGACATAACCATTATACTATTCGCAAGGATTATCCGTTCCATCAATATTAACTAATTCGACGGCAGAAGAATTACTACCATCTGCATGAATGCGGATTGGACGACGATTTTTAGGGGCGAGTGGAAGATCTTCAGAGGCAAGACAGAAGGTTAAATCCTGGTTATTTTGCATTTTCGGATTCCTCAACTCCATCTGTAGAGGATTGTTGCGAGATGGGCCAAAATCGCCGAGTGCGCCATAAAGCAATGCATCATTGGAGGCAGGACGATATTGTTCAAGTTTGGCAAAATCACAGGATTGACTAATCGTATTCTGGTTCATTTGCTTGATGAATTGCTGAACATCAAAAGTTTGATCACCTTGGTTATAAAAATAAGTATGAACAGTACCAGATAGAGGAGAACGAGCAATCATAATAGCGCCGCGAAATAGCTGATGATCATTTGGGCGCTCAATTGTGGTTTGCCACTGCGGAGTGTAAGAATCTGCTTGCCCAGCAAAGTTAACACTACAAGTATTGTTATTACTGCGAAGTGTGACAACATTGGCGGAAACTGCTTTTAGAGAATTAAGTGCATTATCACCGGCGGAATTTTCAACATTCATCTGCCCAGTGTAGACAC
>JABCPR020000014.1 GCA_013332965.2 Candidatus Saccharimonadota bacterium
CAAAACTCATCGTTGGCACTAATAGACATAAAGACCCTGAATTAATTAAACTAGCTAAACAGGCTGGTATTAAGCAGGACCTAACTTATGAACCAGTGAGTATGTACTACGTTGATTCCTACGATGATTCTTTGTGGACTCAAGGTAGGTACATCAACTATAAAAAGGCAATCACAATTCTAAAAAACTCGGTAGATCAATTTACGACAATTTCTCATGAATATCTCCACTATGTATGGTATAGGGACAATCTAGAGTCAGATAAACGACTAGTAGATGAACTCACTGGATTTTATCGCAGATCAAGAGAACTACAAGACCGAATGTCTAACTACCAAGAGAAAGAGCCAACAGAGTTCTTTAGTTATGGTTGTACCGAGTGGTCCGACCATTATTTAACACCTTATATAGTTTCTCAATGCAATAAATATATTACACGCTCAGTTCTTAGGATGACATATTGATTATTACAATATCATCGTCCATAAATTGTTAATATGATGTGCATCATGAGAAGATTTATAAATATTATAATAGGGAGAAACAAATGCCTCATCATCCTCAGAAAATACTAACCTTAATAAGATATATATTTTGCATCCCGTTGTCTTTAATTATTGCTTTTATTGCTCAGGCTATTCTTGTTTTTATCTCTAACATAGGTCTCAATTATTCTGGCATAGATCCAACTAGTATAGTAGTTCGATTATATAAAATATTTATTGAGGTTATTAGAATGGGAGTTCTATCAGGTGTGTTTGTTTATTTAAGTCAGTATTTTGCTCCAAACAATAAACATACTATTGGGATCATAGCTCTTTGCATATCAGCATCCTTGTTATCTATTATAGGATTCTTTGATTTTGCTGTAGGAGCGTTCAATGTAGTGATTTTACTTTCTTTAGTTTGTGGATTTATTGGAGCTGGCATCGGATATAGGTTTGGTGATATATATCTCAATAATACCCATGAATCTTCTCATGATGCTTAATTTACTATTTCACCTTTTATAGTCTGTGAAATCGGTTCGACTATATAAGGGGGATTTCTCCCCCTTATCTTAGGCTGCGCTCTTCAATGCGAAGAGGCCGGATTTGCGCTGGTTGAACACAAATGCATCGAACACGACGCGGCCATTGACATAGAAGCCAGAAGCGGTTTCTTTGAATGGTCCCTGGTTGTAGTCTGCAAGGTGTTTTGGAGCTACTCCAATTGATTCGTGGGTCAAGATACAGGTAAATTTGGTTGGGAGGTAATCGTCTGGGACTTCAATGATCAGACAACCGTCAATCATGCCATAGTTGCCTGTGCGGCGAGAATGTGCGCTAAGTTCAGATGGGATGGCGAATTTAGGATCAAGTTTGATCTTGGCGAATTCAGTAGCACCAAAGAACGCTATACGACCAACACGAGGGACTTTAGCGTTAGTTTGTTTGGTCATAAGAGAACTAAATGTCTCATACGCGTCTGCATTAGTAGTAGCCTTTACGACTGCAGTAGCGGCACCAGCAAGAACGCTGAGGTTGTGCTTGTCGATAGTTGGGACGACCTCTTGTGAGATCTCTTCTTTCATAACCTCACGAGCATCAAGTGAACCATCAGCTGCAAAGTGAGCGTCGGCCTTATCGATACTCATAGCGAAGTACATATCTTTGCTTGCGGTTACAGTTTGAACTTCATTTTCTGCATCCTTGTATTCATAACCAAAGTTAGCACCGTTAGCAGATTTGCGAGTTGAGTAATCGCGCAAAGCTTGGGTTTTAACTGAAAAGATTTGGAATGATTTTGTAGTGCCACCAATTACCTTATATTTGCCTTTAAATGCTGGAGCGGTTAAGCTCTCAAGCTTAAAGGCAGCATCAAGAACCTTGGAATAAGCACTTGGTAAATTAACTGCCATAGTTATATTCTCCTTTAAATATTAAGTACGCTTCTTACAAAGTCTTCCTCAGTTTGTTCACCCTTGACGGTTGAATTACTTCTTGGGTAAGGATTGTAAGATACGTTTGTTTGTTTGCTTTTAGTGTTAGTTTTACGAGCATTGCTAGCTTTTTCACCCTGCATAACTCCTAAACGATAGATTTGACCAATACTTTCTAAGAATGGCTGCAATCTGACAGTCGCACTGATAACTTCTCCATCATTTCCGCGTCTCACATGAGCAATATCTTCGTACATTTCGAGGATGCCGTTAGCGAGATCTGGATTAAAATCCGGATTGGAGCTATCAAAGAGTTCTGGATAAGCTAGTTTTGCGTTCTCCGTTGCTAGGACCTGCTCGTAGCGAGTCTCAGCAATCGTCTCGATTTCAGCTTTTCGTGAATTTTGAGCCTCTATCAGTCGCATGCGAGCCTCAATAGCAGCGTCAGCTTCGCTGATATTCTCATCTTGCGACATAATGTAGTTTGTTAACTCTTCCACTGTAGGCAACTGCAGTTCTTGGTACTGTGAGATTTCAGACTTTAAGCGATTAAGCTCTGCGACACTATCTCTAATTTCTTGGTTTAAGCGCTCTTTACGCTCCTCACCTCGAGACTTAGATTGGTCGGCATCGTCTTCCTTCTCATGCCCTTGTTCTTCTTTAGTATCTTCTGATTCTTCTGCTGATTCAGAAAATACTTCGTTTAGAGCTTTGTCTAGTTCATCGCCTTCTGAACTATTGGCGACAGTGTCATTATTTTGAGTAGTCGATGGTTCTACTCCAGCATCTACACTAGGTGCTGATAAATTTACATCTGTATTATCCATACAATCCTTTCGGGTTACTTTTACGCTGTACGTAGCGAGACGCAGGTCTCTGGACTAAGACCCTAACGAGCGTACCAACCAGTGATAAATAAGAAGGTTATATCAAAGATATGTTGATACGCTAATTAGGAACCTACTCCACGATATTCATACGCTTTTCCACCTCCCCTTTAATTCGCAATAAATGATTTTTAACTATCTTAAGTGCGGCAATTTGACGGATAACAGCTTCTGGGTCTCTTAAATCTAGCTGCAGCCTATCTATGGAATCACATTTTTTAATTTCCTCATCCACGTAAGCTTGAGCCCACTCTAGGATTGGCTTTTCTAGACTGAGACGTGTCTTTAATTCTTTTTCTTTGGTCTCCTGTTCCTTAGATTTTTGAATTGGGCTTCGTCTTGGATTGTTTGGATACGGATTCATTTATTGCTCCTTAAAAATTCATCGACTTCCTCTGGTGAACCACCTTGAGCTAAGTAGACCGCAACACCTTGAGCTTGTTCCTCTGTTTGGCCATTCTGTACAAGCTCTGCTACTAATTCAGGGTTAATCTGAGCTTGATTATTGTTCGGTTTTTGTTCGGCATTTACCTCAGATTGAGCTTCTGGCTGGCTCATATTCGCTTGTTCTGGGGCTTGATCCTGTGGCTGCAGTGGATCAATCATTGGATTTGAACCGTCAATGGCCTCTGTGCTAGTTTCATCTTCTTCAGATACTTTTGGTGCAATTTCTTCTGCGTCAGGAACACCAGAGCGCTTCACAATTTGATAAACAAGAGGAGCTATCTTGAGATATTTCTCCATTTGGTCTCCCGATTCAAGACGGATTTGGAGAAGATCTTTAAGTGTCTCAAGTTGCTCGTGATCGTTATCCAGCTTAGAACTTGAAGCCTCTACCTTGAACTTTACGAGAAGATCTTTTAGGTCTGAGTATTTAATAGTCTCTTTTGTAAGCCTAAATTCTGGGTCAATTTTACGTTTTGTCTCAATAAATCGTTGCGAAAGCGGGACTACTTGATCTATTTCTGCTTGATAATGAGCGGCAATATGAAGATTAAGCATCGTTTCGAGGATTTCTCCAAACCACTCTTCAAACTGGCCACGAAGGTAATTATCCGCAATATTGATACGATCTTGTTGTGCATTAACACCAGCAGGCGTCTTAGAGAAGCCAGGGTTACCAACTTCAGCTGAAATTGAGGTATCGCCATTATTTGTAATATTTAGAATATTGCTCTTCAGAATACCCTGTACAGTAGGGAAGGTATTTATAAGAGTATTGTCGGTCTGTACGACGGCAGCATCGGCGTTAGGATCACTTCCTAAATCCCACACTGCGTATGGTTCATATATAATACTTTCAGTATTCACATTGCCACGAATTTTAGTTGGTGGGGCAGATTTAAGCCCTACCTGGAACTGATAGTTCTGGTGATGGATATCAAGCATATCCTGCAGCCTTCGAGTAAGACGAATAGCCGATAATCCTAGTGGATTTTTACCATCTGGGTCATAATAAGCATAAATAATTGGAATTTTGCCACTAGGGTCAATGTTTTTCCATTCACGTACAATTTCTCCGGTGTCAGGATCAAAAGTATAGAAAACGTTATCCACACCTCTCTGGAATACACAGACAAGCTTAATAAATTCAGCTTGTTCAGTCTCCGTGATAGAAATATCCGTATCTTTGGCGGTAGTTTTCTCTTGTAATTCCTCAAGCTTCTTGAGATTCCAAGTAGTCTTGTAGTCCTTATCTTTTGCGAGTTCTTTTTCGTTATAGATAATATTCTTAATGTCACTCTTCGTATACCAAGTGTTTAGAAAAATATAATTACAATCCTTAGCGTTAGTTTTGCCTGGTTCTAGATAAACATCTTGAATATCTACGATTGTGAAATCTGCACCAAAATAATTATCTTCATTACGAATAAATACGAGAGCAGGCTGAGAGCCATAAATAAGCATATTGCGCACCACTGATAGACACTTTGTTTTAACTGATCCCCCAGTTGTAGCATTTGGCAAGATGACATTATCCACTACTTCATTAAGTAGCTCAGATAGTTCAGGACTTTTGTCATCCAAGACAACTTTGCCGGTAGGGTTCTTTTGGACGATCGCTTTTGGTCTTGTTTCGATAAAAGAGGCCGTGGTTGCATCAGTTACGTCTGGATTACCTTCTTTTACATTTTTAGGCTCAGCATTAGCAATACGTTCAAACTCAGAAAAATCCTTGAAAAATCCAGCCATCTTATTTTTGGCTTGCTCATATTCCTGCTTAAGATTTTCTGGCTCTATATAAGAAAAAGACACCCGTTTTTCCTTTCACATATTTATAAATATGTAAGAGCCGGTATTTGGGGGTCTTACTTTTACTGTATTATATCATAACTTAGCTATGAATCGTATTATATATTAATCAATACAATATTCAACAATGATATGCCAGTTAACTGCCTTTTTAATTTCATTGCCAAGCTGAACTGCGATGGTTCTATTATCTTCGAGAAAATAGTAACCACCATACCAGTTTAGATCGTTACCATTAAACAACCACGGTATCATACGCCACGCCCGTCCAGCCCCTTGATTCTTGACCACCATCTCTGACCTCACGATTACCGTGAACTTCTCAAACGGGATGCTTGCTGGCACATCACCTGTGCCGGTAATCACTCTGCGGTATACTTTTTTCACACCTAACCAAGTGCCGATCTCAACTCGATCTTTGGAGTAATCTTCTTTGATTTTTGTTAGCGGGATTGAATTATCGAGGAGCTTTCTTCCATCTAATGAGTTGTCGGCAATCTTGTCGTTATTAATGGAGTTATGTGCGATTTTAGTTGCCGTTACGCTTCCATCTGGGATTTTCGATAAATCCACAACGCCAGCTTTGAGGGTGCCGTCATCATTTAATGTATTTTTTAATCCTTGAATCAACTTATTTCGCCCTCCCGCGGTCTCAGTGGCGACTAGATAGGTTCTATCTACCGGGTAATCTCTGTCTACTCCGGCTGTAAGCTCTAGGTTTTCAAGGTTACGATTATTTTTAGTCCCAATCCAGTCCGTTTCGGACCCACTGATAGGGTTTCCAGATGAATCGACCTCATATATCACAAATGAGCATTCTCCAGCCCATCCAGAGAGAGATTCACATGTAAAAATCCCAGAGCCAGCAGTATGTGGTTCAGTTAGTCTAGCTACCTGCGGCCTTTTTCCTAATTCAGATGCAAATAATAAATTAGACATTCTTTTCACCTTTCTTTTTCAATAACTTAAAAGTAAATAGCAACATCGTACCTGTAGATAGTAATAATTGACCTAATAATTGACCAAAAGTCACGGCATCAGTGGTATTAACGAGTGCAACCACGAGTGGCGCCTGAGTTCCTGCGATAATTAGTAGATCGCCCAATAAATACACGATCATTTTAGTTTTTGGTGAGAATTCCATGTCTTTGTTTACCTCATCAATAATTTCTTCTGATTTTTCCATATTTTTCTTTTGCTCCTCGATTAATTTTTGAACTTCTTCTGGCTTCATACCAGGTTTTACCCCTGGCACTGGTGCGATATCGTCGCCAAATCCGTCATCTTTCTTAGCTTCTTCTTTAACCTCTTTTTCTGTGATTGGTCGTTTCTCTTCTTCGGTAGAAACTTTGATTTCTGGTTTTGTTTCCTTAACCCCACCGTTAATAACTGAATCTGGAGATACTGGCGCAACCATTGGTTCTAACGCTTCAGCTAAAATACCATTATTGAAGCCTTTAGTCTTAGA
>JABCPR020000015.1 GCA_013332965.2 Candidatus Saccharimonadota bacterium
AATATCGGTCAAAGAAACCTGATTGTTTTTGATTACGATAGGATTGCATACAGACGACACAACCTGGATCGACGATATCGACTGCTACTTGAGATGATTCAGGGGTAGCTTGATTTTCATAAAACTTGAGGAGTACTTCCGTGTTCTTAGCTTTTACATCTTGATTCTCTTCAGCTTGTAAATTAAGTAGTGGAACACTTGCAGTTGTGAAATAATCTTTAGATTCCCAGGTTTTTAGACGATCTGGAATAGCAGAGAAGATTTCACCCCATTCAGAGAAACTGCGACCAATTTTTCCAGCTAGATCGGTTGGTTCAGATTGGTCGATAGTACAGGACGTAGCACCGAGGCCACACTGGCTAGGACGTGAAACATTACACGTGCCGAAGACCCAGAGGGCGAGCAGTGATTTGATTGCAATAATAAGAGACCAGATCGCAATAAAGACGATCAGGACTGAGAGGATTTCGATAAGAGCGCTGGCAGGTTTTAAGAGTTTAGGATTTTTTACAACTAGACGTTTTAAGAGAGTATTTTTAACATCATCCTTAAAGTTGGTGTCACATTTTTGCAGACGAACCTTCTTAAAAACACAGTGCCAGGCTTTTTTGAATACTGCCCAATATTTTTTTCCAAGTGTTTTATTAAAAATACTAAGAAAGCCAACAAAAACAGATATGAGACATAGAATAATAAAAGCAGCAATACAGACCATTAGTTAAATTTCCTTAAAATTGCGATGAGTTTATTGATATCCGATTCAGTAGTTTGATAGCCAAGTGAGACTCGGACGAGTGGCGGGAAGTGCATTTTATGATCTAGGTAATAGTGTACACAGAAATAACCGGAGCGAACCATGATGTTTTGATCACTGAGGGCCTCGGCGAGAAGATGACTATTTATTCCCTCTACATAGAATGAGAAGGTGGTAGATTTTTCTTGGTTGAGACAATGGATTTTAGGTTGAGATTTTAAGAAGTCAAAGAGTTTAGTTTCACAGGATTCTAGGCATTCTTTAGCGGAAGCTGGCAGCTTCTCAAGCCAAGAAATCGCAGCACCGAGGGCGATGATTTCACCCCAGGCCTGGAGTCCGGCTTCAAAGGCGGTGTGGATTTTATCATCATGTTCAGCGGAAAGAAGATAAGAATTCTTTTCCACATCATCCACCATACCTCCACCGAGAAAAGTGAGGTGGAGGTTTTCTAATAAGGTCTTTCGCACGACCATGACACCAAGTGAGGCGCCATACATTTTATGGGCGGAAAAACAAATTGCATCAGCTTCAGTCTCCTGGAGGAGCTGATAATTGTGAGCCATCGCCTGTGCGGCATCGAGGACAATAATTCCCTGTTTTTGATGGACATAAGTGATAACATCTTTGAGATTTTTTAGCGTGCGCCCATCAATATTACTCATAACATTTATGACAACCAGTGAGTTGTCAGGGATTTCAGAAATTGGAAGCGAGCCATCGGCTTCTCTGGAAAGCACAAGACGCTCTAGCTTAGCGCGGGTAGCAGCGGACTGAGTAGCAAGAAACACTGAGTTATGCTCAATGTCTGAGGTGACAACAGTTTTGATACCTGCAGCTTTAAAATCAAATTGAGAAAGAAGAAGGTTAATACCATAGGTGGTATTAAGCGTGAAGCTAACAAAGTAGTCTCTTTTTTTAAGTTTAAGGAGTTTTAGAACTTGATCGCGGGTCTGCTCAACTTTTTGATCAGTGATTTTTCCCCATTGATATTTCACACGTTCGCCACAAGAGTTATGTTTTTGATAATACTCCACTAAACTATCGATGACTGGTTGCGGACGGAGTGACTGACAGGCACCATCAAAATATACATCTTGGCGTTTAAGATACTCAAATCCGGACGTGCGCTCAGAATTACTAACTGATTTTGATTGGGTTGTAGCCTGTTTTTTTGATAGGTTAAAAAATACCATCGACCTCCTTATTTATGATTATTTTATCACAAAATAGATGTGAAAGAGTTTTCCACATCTCCACATTGCTATTATTATAATTTGATATTTTAATATTAACGCTTTGTTCGGTTTGAGTTATCATCAGAAAGTTGATTTTTTCCACAAGCATTTTTAAGCTTGGAAATAATGTATTTTATTGTTCGGTTTTAATAAGATCCAGAAAAATTTGGTGTTCGGTTTTTTATATCTGAGAGTTTTTCTTGTTCAGATTAACAGAGGTGGGTTATGTTTATGACTCTAAATCAAGACCAAGAATTTCAGCTGCCTGCATCAAGATATCGTGATCAGAATCCGAAGCATACTGCAAGCGCTGTTTAAAAAGCGCAGTAGTTTCTGGAAAAGTGAGATCGACGATTTCTAGGGAGCGAGCGGAACCAGCGTTGCGTTTCAAAAAACCAAGCTGGACTAGATTATCGATATGCTCAGCCACAGAGGCGACGGAGCGTAAACCGAGTCCTGCCGCAATTTCACGATAGGATGGCGAGTATTCATGATTATTCTGAAAGTCTTCCAGAAAATCCATTAATCGCTTTTGCTTTTTTGTCAATTTCAGTGCCATATTTGTTATAATTATATAGTAGATGGAGATTTTGTGGCAAAAATGAGCAATTCGTATATTGATGGACTAATATCACCCTCGAGGAATAAAAGAGTAGCGCGAACCGTGCGACCTAAGGCTAGCCTAGAGATTGGTGAGGATCAGGCCACAAAACAACACTTAGAACAGCAACGTTTACTTAGGGCCGAGAGATTACGTAAAGAAAAATTGCGTAACCGAAATATATCACTCGCTCAAAGCGATGATCCATTGGTTGGACAGGCTGAGATCCGACGAAAGCAATCAGTAGGATCTGGTAACACAAGAACAATTAGCGAGATAAGTGCAATGCCTGAGATGGATGCTTTTAATAATAAAGCAACCTCAGCTAAACCAGAACTCACTGAAACTAGTAAATCAGCTACAGTTACTTCAAGAATTCGTCGTAAAATAGGCGATTTTAGCAAACGAAATCACGATGATTTTGTTGAACCAGTGCAGGCGTTTGGACTAACACGCCAAGATGATTTTGACGAAAATTTTGACAATAAAAATGAACTGGGTGATGCACGTTTTGATGATGAAAACTTAATTGATTTATCATCTGATGAACTATTTAATAATAGAAAAAAGGGGCGTAAGAACCAAGATTCAGATGAGGATGATAAAAAACCAAAGAAGAAGGGGTTCATTAGACGTCATCCAAAATTAACTATTTTCTTAATCTTATTACTCTGTGGCGGGACTGCACTATATTTATATGGTGATCAATTAGTTGCAAAAGTGACTGGTGGAAAATCAAATTTGGTTGATCTCGTAAAGACTGTAGTAACAGAAAAAATAACACCACTGAAGTCCGATAAGCAAGGCCGCACTAATATTGCAATTTTTGGAACCTCTGGATATGACATGGCCGGAAGTGAGGGTAAATATGTGCATGATGGTGCACAATTAACTGATTCCCTGATGGTAATGTCGATCAATCAGAAAGCAAAGAATGCAGTAACGATGAGCTTACCGCGCGACCTTAAAGTAGGACGCGAGGCTTGCTACACTGGTAAAATTAACGAAGTTTATGTTTGCGCGAGTAATAATGGTAAAAACGAAGAGGCGGGAGCGCAGGCGGTAATGAAATCCCTTGGTGAAATTTCTGGCCTTGAGATGCACTATTATATTCATGTAAACTGGGGGTCGTTGGTGCAGATTGTGAATGCGCTAGGCGGGATCACCGTAACAGTTGATGAAGATATTAATGATTATTACTACACAAAAGTGGTTATGAAGGCTGGCGTACCAACACATCTGGATGGTGAAAAAGCACTAGGACTTGCCCGTGCTAGACATGGTTCAGCAAGTGGTGATTTTACACGCGGAGAAAACCAACAAAAGGTGCTTGTGGCGATTAAAAACCGCATAGCCGAAAAAGGTATGGATATCCCTGCTATGATTAATTTAGTGAATGTCCTGGGGGATAACCTAAAAACTAATGTGAATATTGATGAAATTAAAACGGCGGCAAAAGTGATGTCCGACTTTAATCCCGCTAATATTGCGTCGGTGCCATTAATTAACACGCCGGAAGGTAATTTAGTTAAAAATGCGAGTTTTCCAGTTAATGGGGTTGATATTTCATTTGTGATTCCAAGTGCCGGAGTACAAAACTATATAAAAATTCAACAATTCCTCGAGAGTAAGATTGCTGACTATAGTGATTCCCCAGCCACTTCACGTATCCTCGCCTTAAATGGTACCGATGAGGGTGGTATAGCGGCAAATGAAAAGATTGAACTCGAAAAAGCTGGTTTTAGAGTCACCGGAACCGGTAATGCGCCAAAGGGAGAATATCCGGACAAGGTTTCGCTCTATATGATAGGCTCTAAGGAAGAGACGAAGAAGAAATTGGAAACCTACTATGGATTAACTGCGAAACTAGCTAGTGAGCTACCAAAGGGTATTGATACAAAAAATTATGACTTTGTGGTAATTATTGGAAAGCCTGAAACAAAAGAGTAGTAAAAAAATAAGACCTCGATTAGGTCTTATTTTTTATGCTGATATATTAAAGTGGTTTTTTAGCAATAATTAAATGCCTTGCACGACCTTCTCCTTCAGAATGAGTGGTAATATCGGAATAATCTTCAGCTAATTTATGAACCACTCGGCGATCTACAGCATTGAGTTCCAAAGTCATTGGTTCCCCAGTCTCACGAACTTTTTGAATCCAACCTTCAGCCTTTTGCTCAATACGCTCCGCTCGTTGACGTTTGTAATCTGCCACATCAACATTAACGCGAGTTACTTCAGAATTATGGGCGACGAGTGCCATAGAAACGACGTGCTGGAGGGCACGTAGGTTGTCCGCATTCTTGCCAATTAGAAGTGAATTTAAGCTAGTGCTTGGTACGCTCAGTTGAATAACATCATCGTCGATAGTGGACCAAACAGCTACATTAATACCGAAAAACGACAAAAGATCCTCAAGATATTTTGTTGCAAAACGAATCGATTCATCCCGATTCATAAAACTCCTATTCTCCTAGCCGTTATCTGGCTGGGTTGAGTTTGAGGATGATTTTTGTTTTAAAGAAGAGTCGTTAGAAGATTTTTTGGCATCCTTGGCAGAAATACGAGTAATACGGGTGCCGGTTTTCTTATTCTCAATTACCTCAGCCTCTTTTATATCAGAGGTCTTCTTTTTTAGTTCCCTAAGAATAGCGCGATCCGTGTTATCGTCGAGTTTTTCATCTACCTGATTGAAAACAATTTTTTGCTGCAAAATTGTGACTAAATTAGAGAGAAGATAGTACATAACAAGGGCGCCAGGAAGATTAATCGTAATCATTAGCATCATGACTGGCATCATAAAACTCATCTGTCCAGAAACCATATTATTAAGTTCGGCCTGATCCATATCCTTACCAGCTTTAGCGTCTTCAACCATTTTCTTCCAGGTATTCTTAGTACTCTTCTTTGGCATCTGCATTTTTGACATATAGTACTGAGTAAATGCAGAACCTAGAGCAAATAGAAGAATAATTAATGAACTTAGCGAAGTAAGGCCGGCGCGAACCGAGAGATCGACTTTTCCAAAAAGTTGAGGTTTAAAATCGTAGGTTCGCTCTGAGGTGTTTTCAAGATAGGTGTTTTGCAAGTTAATAATCTCATCAATGCGGGTCATCTCGGAAACTACAGGGTAGGCGCGCTTAGAAACATTATCCTTGACGGTCGGGGTGACCATAATGCGGATCGAAAAGAAAAGCGCAAAGAAGATTGGAAGTTGGATAAAAAGAGTCCAGATTGAGGTGAGTGGCTTGACATTATTGCGCTTATAGAGATCCATCATTTGGATAGTCTCAAGCTGTTTATTACCATTACAGCGTTTACGAATCTCGGTAAGCTCAGGTTGAATTTTACGCATCAACTTCATCTGAACAAATTGTTTTTTGATGAGTGGCCAGGTAAGAAATTTGACAATCAAAGTGAAGACGATCATCGCTACACCAAAATCACCAATGTAATTATAGATTACTAAGAGAATATTAATAATCGGGTTGACAATTAGAAAATCAATTAACTCAAACATTTGGTAAATTATAACATAGATAAAGGTAAAAACTAACAAACTTCGACGTATTCTATCTTGTATTTATCTAGATCAATTTTATTTGCCTTTAGAAAATTAAGGGCATTTTGTTTAAGGATTTTCTTAAAATCGGCCTTACATGAAAGTGGCTTAATCTTGATCGTAATACTATTATCTTGATTTAAAATACTATCAATGTAATACCTTTTATCATCATTGTGATATGGGGTTATCGAAAAGATGGGGTCAGTCATGGTCTCATTTTTTTCAATCTCATTCAAGGCTTGCTCTATTTGATTACAAACTTCATCATCTTTCTGATGCTCTTTGAACCATTTTTTATTATTATCCTCTGGAGTAAGACAATAATAGATATATTTTTGATCACCTTTAGATATTTTGAGTTCAGTTTCCTGTGTCTTGAACCCGTCTCGTTCAATTTTTATTTTATAATCCCCTGGCTTTATCTTTTTTTCACCTGCCGAATAGACTTCCTGATTCAGTGTTATTTTTGAATCGACTGGAGAAACTAGGATTTTAACTTTTGCGGTTTTCGGGAGGTCAATTATGAACATTACAATAATATAGACGACTAAAACAAAGAAAGCTGCAGTTGTGATTTTTATTAAAGTGGCGCGACTGAGCATGATTTTTCTTTGATTTTGTAAACTATTCTCCATCTTATGATTTTCTCCTAAAGATTTGATATGCTCCATGACTATGAGTTAAATTAACACGATCAGAGGTTTCTGGAGCATGACCATAGAGAGAGGCCTGAACTTCCTGCAAGTGACCATTAATATTGACCACTAACTTAATGTGACCAGGGACAATTAGGATATCACCTGATTGCAAAACAGAAGTATCTCCAGTATTTGGGATTTCATCATAAAGTTCTCGATGTCTATTTAAATACGGGACCATTGATCCGGTCGTATCAACTGGTGGGAAATTTAGGTCAGCCCCGGAAGAGTGTAGAACTACTGAAACAAAACGTCCACAATCCGTTACATCCCCCACATTTCCAACCTTACGCTGTGCCTCTGAATAGGCAGGGGTAGGGTTTTTTCGTCCGCCTGAGAAGTAAGCCCTGGTTGCACTATCTGTTTCCATATCATAGCGATGCCAGGCTAAATCAACAGCGGTTTGTGAAATCACTTGATGACCGCCACCAGAATAGCCACCAGTACCAGGTTGACTATTCGAACTCGAACAGCCACTTGTACCAGAATTATCCGTAAACCCACCGAGCGCTAGATAAACTACGTAGGCTCCAAAATTTCGCTCATTATGACCAGTTGTACTTTGGTGATCACCAACATACATATACCATGACATACCACCTTTAGTGGAATCACGTTTTGCATCCGCGCGCGACATTACATACGGAGACCCTTCCCCAATTGAAGCCTGTTCTGGAGTAAAGCCCATATCTAACGCCTGTTGTTGATATGCCTCGCCATTATAGCGATAAAACATTTTTTTCACCATTCTGGAATCAGGATTAGCGGTTAACTCTGGACCATATTGCTCTTTAACCAACTTAGCGGCAATTTTTGTTTGACGAAGAAATTCCTCGGTTGTAACTGGACCGGCTGGTTTAAAGGCGTTACTATTTGTTCCACCACTAGTATATGAATAAAGCTGGTAAATTCCCTGTCCATTTGATGGGTTTGAAACATTTAGGCTATGCTCACGATAGTGAAGTACTGCTAAAATTTGCCACGGCATATCATTCTCGCGCGCCGCCTCTTCATAGACCGGACGATTGGCTGCAATTTTATCACGTTCAGCCTGACTTAAAATCTCATCACCAGCATAGTTTTTAAAATCAGCTGTTACTACCACCTCGGGGTCAGTGGCTGGACCAGTCGATGAAACTGAGGTATTGGAAGATGTGCGATCAGATGAACCTATACTAGATGAACCGCTTACAGGTAAGTCAGATTCCCCTTCAAACTCACCTGGACCTTTATCCTGAAAATAACCAAATGGATCTCCTTTACGATTATCTGGTGCACTTGGGTCGGACCATCGATAAAATACATATGTCGAACCAAATCTGTTTTTAATAATAGTCTTTTTTGAAATATAATTTGCACGATTATTTTTATCAACAGCCACACCATCATTGGTAATTGATGTAATATCTTTAATACTGTCATGCTCAACTACACCAGTTGGTAGCGTACGTTTACCATTGTTGAGGATGGATTTAATACCATCATAAATGTCTTGAGAGATATTTGCGGTTTCACTATATTTCACTTTCGTAGTAGTAGCATACCAATTGCTATGCTGAAGCATATCAATAAAACCCTGCTCTTTATTAGCATTTTGGTTATATTTATTCATCTGCGACGATTCAAAGAGGTTAGCCATCTGCGAGGCTTCTGTTAAAACTGAAACTGGTGGTGATAATCCATTCTCTTGAATAGCCATGGCGGAAATACCACGAAGCTGTCCATCCGTGAAATTATATTTCGTAAAAGACCCAGAACAGCCAGCGTTTAGGATGGAACTAATAATACCCACAAGTTCTTTGGCGCCAGTTTGTGAAATTTGATTATTTTCAATTAAGCTCGTATTTGAGGAGATTTTTGAAGCGATATCTATTAATTTAACGTTTTGATAACTCTTTGAGGCATCTTCTATGACTTTATTTGTATCCGTCATATTACCAGTAGCACTATAGTTATTGGCTAATAATATGGTTTTTGATGAGCCTGCAGCAAGAATTATCTGGTCGATCTGTTCTTTCGTGAGGGTTTGTCCGTTTTCTGTACCAAAACTAATAAGCAGATTTTTTTGATAAGTTTTTGTATTGAGGTTACTAATAAGATCATCAAAAGATAAATTACTAGTGGTGGAAAAATTTGTATCTGCGGTTTCGAGTTTAGAAAATTTGGATTTAAATTCATTTTTAAGGCTATCGGTTCCTAAAAAACCATCTCCAACCACACTTACATCAGAACCATCACTGGTTTGGCAACTGCGATCAGGACTCAAACAACTATTATTCTTCTTACCATCTGGATTATAGAAAAGAATATTATTTTCGATAAATTCCGCATCACGCCCTGTTGGAAATTTTGGAATAGCAAAGACTGGGGTGATTGATGCCGTAAAATAATAAACAATAGCAAAAATTAGATAAGCAAGATTCTTAAACCTAAACCTCCTAACCATAAGTACTTTTATTATATCAAATAATTAGTGTTTTTTGAAAAACGTAAATAAAAAATACTTTCTCTCTTTATTCTGTTTTGGCTTTTTCAAGAAGATCGGAAACTATGGCGCGAATCTGATTAAAATCCATCTTAGTAAAATCCTTAGAATAGATCACAAAAATGCAGTCAAGCTTCAGATTAGGATTAAACTCGAGACGGATAGCTTCGTAAACACGTCTTCTGATTTGATTGCGTCCAACTGCGGTTTTAAGAACTTTTTTGGAAACTACTACTGCATAACGCTGCCTCATCCTTTTGTTTGGCGCAAAAACCAGGGAGACTTTTGGGGTGCGAATAGTCTTCCCTTTTTGATAAGTATACTTAACGCCACCACGAGAATGGAAACGATATTTACTAGATAACATTATATTAATTTTATCACCTCTGTGGAGTTTTGTGGGGTGTTATTTTGGAAGAAGATAGGATTCTTTTTAGCTTTAAAAATATTTTGGTTTAAGAAAATATTATTTTTTTAGTTTTATAAATTTAGCTTTATGAATTAGTTTTATTAATTTAATTCAAGAGAAGGCTCTTCGGTTTGAAGAAAATCTTCTGGACTATCAGCCTTAATATGTTCCGATTCGTCATC
This sequence comes from Candidatus Saccharimonadota bacterium, assembly GCA_013332965.2. Lineage (GTDB taxonomy): Bacteria > Patescibacteriota > Saccharimonadia > Saccharimonadales > Saccharimonadaceae > Nanosyncoccus. The sequence continues at coordinate 9,930 of JABCPR020000015.1, forward strand.
AAGACTTGGCCTGGCGAAAGTAGCGGAACGAAGTTCACGATAGAGTGCGCTTTTTGCGAGAACTTCCTTATTTTTACCTTTTGCAACAACCTTACCTTCGCTTAGAACAATTATTTTATCGGCAATTTTCATAATTTCTGGCTTATGGGTGATAATAATTATAGTGTGATCATCCTTGAGGTCTTCGAGAATTTTAATAATTTCTTTTGAGGTTTCAGGATCCACATTACTGGTTACTTCATCAAAAAGGAGAATTTCCGCCTGACTCAGAAGCGCACGGGCGATCGCAAGTTTCTGTAATTCCCCATCGGTAAAAATCCCACGTTCTTCATTTAAGACTGTATTTAAACCACGAGGAAGACTGGCAATTTTTTCAAATAAGCCAACTCGACGACAAGCTTCAATCTGACGTTTTTGATTACGATCAACTACGCTTAAGTTATCCCTAATACTCATCTCGAAAATAATAGGACGCTGAAAAACACCAGAAACGTTGGTGGTGTAAACTTTTTTCGTGTAGTCAAAAATCGAACGACCATCAATCAGGATTTTACCCGATTTTATAGAGTATAGGCGATATAAGAGATTGATAATGGTGGTTTTTCCAGAGCCAGGTTTTCCAACAATGGCAGTGATTTCATTCGGTTTTGCTTCAAAGGAAATATTTTTAAGAATTTCGCGACCACTAATACTAAAATAAACATTTTCAAATAGAACGTCACCATTAATATAATCATTATTGAGGTTGCCAAAGCTATTTTTAGTATAGCTTGTATAGTTCAGGATGGATTTGATGCGCTGGATGCGGATACTAAAAGTAGTGAGATTTAATAATTCTTCAAGGGTTTTATCGGTGTTCGTAACGACCATTTCAAAATAGCTAATTAAAAGCACAAGCTTATCAATAGTGATTTGGTTATTAAAAACAAGGGCGGCGAGAACAATGTAGAGTGTAATTTTTCCAACCTGAATAATCATCGGAATTTTACAATAACGTGAAGTGAGATAAAGATAGCGTTTATCATATTGGACATCATAACTACTACGATTGGAGCTGATTTTGCGGTTTAAAATTGGCATCAAATTAAGGGTTTTGATCTGTTTTAAATTATTTAAAAATTGGTTTAAAACATCTAAAATACGGTCTTGATATTTTCGGACACCATCAAAATGTTTTGCAACGTTTTTAGAATTTTTAGACATTAAATAGATATAGAGAAGGTCGATAATTAGGGCAATAAGGGCGATAAAAATATTATAACTAGCAAAAATTAAGAAGATAATTAGGAGCTGGATGATACCCGTAAGAGCAATCGCGGCGGAGTTAACAGTTTGAATTAAATATGAGACATCCTCTTTACAGGTGTCGGTAATGCGGCCACGAGAAATTTTCTCGGTGATTGAAATATTACTAATGATATGATCGAAAAGTTTTTGCTGAACAGTGCCATAATAATAATGCGAAAGTGTGACATAGATATAATACTTCCAGCCAAGAATCGTATATTCAATAATATAAAATAAGAGAAAGAGGATCACATAAAACCAGATGGCGTGAAAATTGGAACCTTGAGTAATGACGGCGATGATGCCAGCAGTAGCAATTGGCGGTAGGAGGCTAACGAGATTATAAAGCATAAAACTCAAAAAGAGTTCAAAAACTTCAAAGCGTTTTTTGGGGGCAATTTCAAAAACTGTTTGAACTGTTTCAAGAAAATGTCGCATGTGTTTCTATTATATAGCATAACCATTTAAGAATAAATGCTGGAAAAATGTGGTATAAAAAAAATACCGCAAGTGCGGTATTCTTTTTTAGTAAGTTAAACGGGCACGTCCTTTAATGCGACGGCGTTTTAACACTTTTTGGCCATTTTTAGTAGCATTACGCTTCATGAAACCATGTTCCTGTTTGCGCTGACGCTTATGTGGCTGATATGTACGCTTTGGCATATGTTTCCTTTATTTCACATAGGATTATATTCATAATCCCTGTATTTGTAAACTGTGTTTAATTATACCGTAGTTTTCCACTTTTTTCAAGAAGTTTTCCACACAAGGCTCTCTATATGATTCAAATTGTGGATAACTCCACCCCTTATATAGATTTCATTATTAGAGCATAAAATAAGATAAAAATAAACCTGTGGAAAAGTATGAAGATTTGTTATAATAGGGGTAATTAAAGGTTATAGAGAAAAAAGCTGGAGGTAGCGGCGGTGTTTGACGTGTGGAATAATGTGCTAGCAGAACTTGAAACTAAGATTTCTCAGGAAAATTATGCAACTTTTTTTGCTCAGACACATACTTCGTTGATTAGTACGGATGATGGAATAATAAAGATTGGTGTGCCAAATATTTTTATGCAGGCCAATATTCGAAAGAAATTCGATTCTCATATTCGTGCCGCATTAGAATCAAATAAGATCGAAGTAAAAAATACCAGCTATGTAGTTGTAAGTAATACCACTAAGGTGAAAAAATCACGTGAGGTGAGTCTTGATGAGTTGCAAAATCGAGTAAGTACGGTAGAAAAAATTACAGTACCTGCAAGTAGCTTTAACCCCACAATTTCAACCGGATTAAATAGTAAATTCACAATGGATAATTTTGTAGTGGGGACAAATAATGAATTAGCAGTGGCGGTTGCTAAAAACATTATCGATAATCCTGGGGAAAAATATAATCCGTTTTTCCTATATGGTGGGCCAGGTCTTGGTAAAACACATCTTGTGGAAGCAATTGGAAATGAACTACTAAAGAAAAATCCAAAATTAAAAATTCTCTATACGCCGATCAATCAATTTTACACTGATTTTATTAATGCGGTGCGAAAAGGTGACATGGAGAATTTCCATAAAAAGTTTCAAAAACTTGATGTTTTAATTATTGATGATTTTCAGTTTATCGTTGGTAAGGAAAAGAGTCAGGAAGAATTCTTCAATATCTTTAATGATATGCACCAGGCAAATAAACAAGTAATTATCACAAGTGATAGGTTGCCGAGCCAGATTAAAACCGTGGATGAACGCCTTGCTTCAAGATTAACAATGACTGGTGCGTTTGATTTACAATATCCAACATTTGAAGATAGGTGTGCAATTTTACACGCGAAGGCAGAATTTGATGGTGTAGAAATTGAAAATAAAGCAATTGAATATATTGCGAGAAATGTAGAAACTAATATACGTGATCTTCAGAGTCTTTATGGAAAAATTGTAGCACTTTCTGAATTAAAGGGCGTTTCCCCGCTTAGTATTATTCAGGAAGGCCTAGCATCCACCCTGCCAAGTAGTGGGGTGAGAGGGCGTAATTTAACTAGTAAAACAGTGGTGAATAAGGTGGCTGATTATTTTAATATTATGCCAGAAGAACTTTGTGGAAGAAGTCGAGTTTCAAACATAAAGACAGCAAGACAGATTGCGATGTTTATTATGTCGAGAGATTTACAAATGAGTACACCAAAAATTGCCCTTGAAGTAGGAGTTAAAGATCACACTACAGTAATGCACGGAATTAAGAAAATCGAAACAGATATGAAGATGAATTTTACATTGAGGGACCAAATTGGTGAAATTCGGGAGCAGTTGAGTGAATAATGTGGAAAAGTTGTGGAAGACTTTGCGAATAAGTAGGTGAAAAAGTCGAGGAAAACTATGTGGAAAGTTAAGCAAATAATAATATATACGCAAAAGGTGTTGAAAAGTCAGGTTTTTCCACTAAGTTTTCCAAAGTTATCCAGGTGGTTTTACACAATAAAAAAGTGGATTCTTCCCTATAAAAGAAAGTTATACACAAAATCCACATAGTCTATTACTACTACATTTAATTATTTAATAAAGGAGAGATATGGAAATAAATGTTGAACAAGGAAAATTAGCGAAGGCATTAGGAGTGGTTAGTCGAGTAGCGGCAGGAAGTAGAACTACCCTACCTATCTTAAATAATGTTCTAATAAAGGCATTAGATGGAAAAGTAAAACTAGTAACAACAAACCTTGATATGGCGATTGTGAGTTATTTAGGGGTTGCTAATTCGAAAGATGGAGAGATTACAGTACCAGCGAGACTTTTAGCAGATTTTGTTAGTAACTTACCTAAAGGTGAGATAAAACTAACTGCAAGTGATTCAAAATTAACTGTAGCTTCTGGTAAATATAAATCTTCCTTTAATGGGGCGCCAGCTGAAGATTTTCCGGAGTTGCCTGATATTAATGATGCAGAAGCGGTGATTTATCGAATGAGTATTGAAGCTTTTAAAACTGGGATCAATGAAGTAAAAATTGCCTGCTCATCGGATACGACTAGGCCGTCACTAACAGGGGTATATTTTAATACTTTTGAGGGTAGCTTATATATTGCTGCAACTGATGGATATCGCCTGGCTGAGCGAATGTTTATTGAAAAGGTGGAAAGTGATGTGAAGGCGATTGTGCCGGCGGGATGTCTGACTGATGTTTTAGGTGCGATGTCAGATAACATGAATGAGATTGAGATTGTGTTTGATAATTCACAGGTGCGCTTCAGGCTTGGTGAAATTGAAATTACTTCGAAATTAATTGATGGATCCTTCCCTGATTATCGACGTTTAATCCCGGAAACTATTGGTTCAAATATTAAGATGTCAAAAAGTGAGTTGCTTCGTATTGTGAAATTAGCTGCTCTATTTTCACGTGGTGTCGGTGGATCAATTATTTGTGAAGCAAAAAGTGAGACTCAAACTTTTGCGGTTTCTTCGGTAGCTAATGAGTTTGGTGAAAATGCATCTGAGCTCGAGACTGAGGTGGTGAATGATGGAAAGGTGATTTTGAATTCGCGTTATTTAGTGGATGTGATTAATGTGATTGAGGAAGATAATTTATCATTTGGTATTTCAGGAAAATTAGCACCAGTGGTGATTAGAAATGAAAAATCAAATAATTATACGCATATTATTATGCCTCTAAAAAGCTAGAATGATTATTGAAAGTATAAAATTAGTTAATTTTCGTAGTCATGATGAGTTTTTGTTACATTGTAAAAAGAAGACTAGTTTAATTGTTGGGGAAAATGGTTCTGGAAAGACTTCGGTATTAGAGGCGATTTATGAAGCGTTGCGTGGAAAATCTTTTCGAGCGACGGATGAGGAAATTTTAAGAAGAGGCTCTGAGTTTTATCGAGTTGAATTGAAATTTACAAATGGACTTTCAACCGTGGTGTTATTTGATGGGCAGAAAAAGCAATTTTTGGTAGAAGATAAAAGAATTGCAAGATTACCAAAAAAATATCGATACCCGGTGGTATTGTTTTTACCGGATGATTTGCATTTGGTGGCGACAAGCCCAACAAAAAGAAGGGCTTATTTTGATCGAGTAATTGCAGAATTTGATGAGGGGTATAGTAGTTCCCTCTCAAAATATGAGAAGACACTAAAACAACGTAATGATTTATTAAAAAAATATATAAAAAATAATGATAAACATGGCGATTTGGATTTTTGCGGTAAGAAAGAAAAAAGCCAGAGTCGAAGTTATATAGAAACGAGTGATTTTTTCTCTTGGAATATCTTGTTAGCTAAGTATGGCTTGGAGATTCGAAAGAAAAGGCAGAAATATTTAGATAAACTAAATATGGTTTTTAATCAAGTTTATCATTCAATCGCGGAAAATAATGATCAGGTGTTTTTGAAATTAGATTTATTTGGAGGTGAGGTTTCAGAGGCGGAGTATTTTAATCGATTGGAAAGAGAGTTTGATCGGGACCTAATTTTAGGTCATACTGGGTTTGGAATTCATCGTGATGATTTTGTGTTTTTATTTAATGAGAAGGAAGCAGATGGGACTGCGAGCCGAGGTGAGCTTCGATCGATGATCTTAGCGATGAAGTTTATTGAAGCAGATTTAATTTTTCAAGAAACTGGTAAAAAACCAGTGGTGTTACTTGATGATGTGTTCTCAGAATTGGACAATACTAGACAAAAATGTTTGGTGAGGAATTTTAAGGATAATCAGGTGATTATTACTTCAGTGGAGGAAGTATAGATAGGTTAACAACTAGTAACCTCAATATCGTAGTTATTAGGATTAAGTTTGTTGTCTGTGAGATATTTATAGGCAGCGGTTTTGAGTTCTTCGATTTGCTGATTGGAGCAAGTAAAGAGGGTAATCTTTAATTTTACCTTGGTGGTTTGAGGTTGCTTTTCGGCAGCAATAGAGAAGCCGGCCTGATAGCTGGAATATGGTGTGGCTTTAAAGACTGGATCGCTATCGGTGTAGTTTTTACGTTCTAAGTCAGCTTTAAAATCAGCAATGTGTTGCACGCGAGATTCATCTTCTGGGTGTGATTTATAATAATCCTGATATTCAGAATCTGGTTCAAGGGCTTCATAGAGGTAAGTAACTTGATTATTTTTCAATTCGAGATCACGAGTGATTTCTTGAAAATTAGCATTGGAAATTTTTATTGTATAATTCCCTGGTTTTAGTTTTATTTTGGCATCACCTTGATAAGTTTTTCCATCAATTATGAAAGAAGCAGAAGCTGGGGCAAGATAATAATCTAGTGTGGCGGTTTTATCGAAGTTGGTAATCCAATTAATAAAGGCAGCAATGATTATGATAAGAACCAAAATTAAAAAACTCATAATTATGGAAAGAAGAGATTTTTTTGACATATTTTTGTTTTGTGTATTTTGGTATTTTGGTTTTTTTGTGATAGTACTTTTTGTAATCATGTTTGGCCTTTTAGGTATTAGATATTAGTGTTTCCAATATAGCGATATGCTTTAAAAGTACGAGAGTTATCGTAAAAAGGTAGCAGTTCGCCAGTGCGTGAGCCGTGAGAAGCGGAGGCGATTTTGCCAACACCGTTTTGTTCAACATAGATTTCGATATGTCCAGAACTGAGACGAATATCACCTGGTTTGAGGGAGCCTTGACGGTTTTCAACTTCAACGAATTTACCGGAGTTTTTGACATAGTTTGAAGTTGGACCGCTGTTACTAACACCACAGCAAACAAAATTTTTATCGATCCCTGAATAGCGAATAACAGTAGCAACAAAGGCATCACAGCTGGCTCCCATCATAGACCAGCGATCGCCAAGTCGATTAATACCAGTTTCAATGAGTGCGTTACGGTAATTATCATTTGGAGTAATGCCGTGGCCAGTATTTGCCCAGGCGAGATTAAGAGCGGTTTGATTAATACTGAGATTGCCGCCTCCACTGCCGGAGCAGTTACTGATACCATTGGAGCCGCCAAGAGCAGAAAAGATAAGGAAGGCACCTGGAATTAGGTTGGCGGAGGTTGGGTGTCCGTGGTCAGTTTTTATCATGAGCCAATTGGAGTTTTTTCTGGAATCACGTTTACTATCGGCGAGGTTCATGACATATGGTGAGCCTTCACCGCGGGCAGCCTCTTGTTCGGTATAACCAAGAGTACGAGCCTGTGAGATATAGGAGCGAGCGGTGCCATTATAGCGGAAAAGGAGGGTTTTGATTCCATCATCAGTTTTTAAGTTTAGGCCGGCGCCGTAATTATTTTGTAAGAGCTCGGCCATAATATCGGTTTGTCTTTGGAATTCAGCTTCGGAAACTTCACCAAAATTAATGAAAGCATTGCTATTGTGGCCACCACTAGTGTAAGAATAGAGCTGATAAATACCTTGACCATTGGTTGGGTTGTAGCGACGAAGGCTGGTTTCGCGATAGTGGAGAGTGGCGATGAGTTGCCATGGAAAACCATATCTTGCGGCAGATTTTTCATAAACTGGGCGGTTGGCGTTAATTTTATCGAGGTCAGATTTACTGATGATTTCGGAACCATCATAGAGCTTGCCAATAGTGCCGGAAAGATTTGAGGTAACACAGTTTTCGGCATCTCGATCATAATAATAAATACCGTTAATATCGAAGATATCCCATTCGGATTCTTTAAGTGCGAAAACTTTAGCTGGTTGAATAGAAATAATGAGAGACAGAAGTAAGAGAATTACCTTTTCGTGTTTGAGTTTTTTAATACTTAAGGCAAAATGCTTTATGTTAGTGACGAGGTTTTTCATACTAGATAACTCCTATTTCTTGAAATAGTTTTTAAATCAGCATAGGAAGATTGAGTAAGGTTTTGGTAGATGAAGTGGTGATTTGAATCTGAACTTTTAGTTAATATGGAAGAGATTTTTGCTACTGAACCTAAAGAGTCTTTAGTGATTAGAGTTTCTTTTGTGAGACTATTGAGAGTGAATTCTGGTTTTTCTGCTTTTGGTGGTTGATAATTCGCGAGATAATTAGCATAGTCGAAGAAAGCAATTACGGTTTCAGCTTGGTTTTTAGTGATGCCAGAAATACGGGCTAGAATACCGGAACGAGAGGTATCGATTGGGTTTTTTGCATAATATGCTTCTTTATAGGCAGTAATTGGGTTTCGATCGTTCCCTTCTGAGTCAACTACACTAGCGCATTTGATTTGAGTGCAGATACGAGTTTGCTCGGTGTAATGTTGAAGATATTTAAGTTCTTGCCAGTGTGGATTTTGGTTTCCCATAACGCAATAAGCGCCGGAGGCCCAGCCTTGAGTTTCTGGTGACATATCAGAAACCGCATTGTAGAGCTCAACAGCTTCCGAGATGATCGGAATACTGTTTGCGAAACCGAGATTAGTATTCATAGCATTGGCAATATTGGCATCAAAGTGACCGAATGGTGAGTCACGCTCGTCACAGAACATGGTTTTATGGGCGAGAAGAGAGTTTGGAATGATCTCATCAAAACCTTCGGCATTTTTACGGATGTTTTGATTGACAACGCGCTGATATTCAGGATCGGTGGAGCTGAGTTTTTCGGTGGTGACGTCAGTGGCGATTACTTCTCCGCCATACATATCACAGGCGGCACCAATACTGGCAAGAGCTTCGCAATCTTCATTATTACCAAAAATTTTTTGGTAATCGGTGCCGGCGAGTTCGGTGTCGGTGGTGAATCTTTCGGAACCATCCGTGGCAAGGACGGATTGTCCAGCGTGACCAAGAATGGAGCTGAAGGAATTTTTGGAAACTTCACTAAGGTTTGAGAGGCTGGAGAAAAGTGTGGCGGAGCTAGTTATGCGGCTGAAGCGGCCTAGAATGGAACCGAGGAAGGTGTTTGGACTGGAGGCGTCAAAAGCGCTTTTAGACTTACGATCAAGCTCTGCTTCTCTGTTTGCGGCGATGAGGGTCTCTTTGTGGTATGCGGCAGCAGCTTCTTTGGAAGCGAGACTTTGTCCGGAGGTTGAACGGCCAACTTTTTTATTAACCAAGGCAGCACCTTGAACATATTTTTCACCAGCTGGTTTGCCAACGAGGGTTTTTGCTGGATTTTCGAAGAGGACTTTTTGAATATATGGGAGGAGAATAGAAAGCATACCAGCAATAGTACTGGCGAGAGCGACATTTACAACAGTAGTCTTTAGGAGAGTGACGGCAGTTTTGATAAGACCTCCACCAAAGGCGAGAGTGGCTAGACTAATAGCGGCACCAACGGCACGAATGCCACCACAGGCACGGGCGCGAGCAGTAGTGAGACCTAGGGCAAAACCAGTGGCAAGAAAGGCAGAGTTGATGGAGAAGTTTTTGGTGTAATTTAGGTTAACTTTTTCACCGGCTAGGACATTGCCAAATCCTTCGGCTTGAATAGGAGCACCAGTAACAGTTTTCTTTTCACCAGTGGAGACATCAGTATATTCGGTAGTGGCTGGAGTGTTGAGAAAATTAAGGACAGAATTGGCGGCTGCTTCGTTGCCATAACCAGCTTTAGTTTTGCTGATATTTTCTTGATTACTCATGAAGAAATGCATGGCTTGATAAATTTCATTGGCGGCAATAGCAACTGAAATGAGGTTGGCAACTTTGAGTGCGGTACAAGTGAGGCCTCCTGCTTCGGCGACGCGACCAGCGGTACTTAATAAGTAATTATTGGCCTTAATATTTGGAGTGTCACCTTCGATATTACTACTATCGATGTCTTCGCCGGTTTTGGAGATTTTTGTAGTTTTATTTCCTCTTTCGTCAGTATCTTCAGTTTCTGTGGTGGTATTGATACTAGAATTGGTTTTGTCGCCAAAAACTCCTTCTTCGGTGGTTTGATAATTTTTAGTGTCGGTTTCATGGTTGCCAGTGTTTTTATAAGCGGAGAAAAGATTTCTAGTGATGCCAATTTTGGCGAGACTCATAGTGGCTGGTTTATCAAAGAAGTTTGAAGCACGAGCGCGTTTGGCGCGAGTAAAAGCTTCCTGAAAGGCAATATTTTTAGCATAAAAATTGCGGAAGTTTTCAGAGGTAATAGTGGCACCATCATAGACTAAATGATAGCTGGAGCCGGCGTCAACTACCTCAATACCGTTGGTCTTCAAGCGGTTTTCAAAGTACTTTGGGAAGGCACCTTGTTTCTTAGCGAGAAGTTCTTCGGTGATGCGGAGAGTGTTTTCGGAATAGGAACCAAACATGGTGTCTGTGGCCCTCGTGATGAGAATTTCAATTTGATTACCTAGGTTGCTGACGGAAAAAAAGAGGAAAAGAATAACGGCCAGGAAGGCACCAAAAGCAAGTGCGACCGGAGAGTATTTTTTAATTTTTTTGGCGGTACTGAGTTTTGATAAGTTAAGATTTTTGGTGGATTTTATATTGTGACGATTAAGACTTCCGATATAGAGAGGTTGGTTTTCGAGAGTATCGGCGGAAGGTTTGCGATCTGAGTCTGTAAAAGTATCGAGAGAGGCCTGCTCAGCATTCTGTAAAGATTCCTTGGCGATCTGGGAACGAAAAAGTTCCGTCTCAGAATTTTTACTGGACGGCAAAAAATTAGGAGTTATGGAATCCTTGCCGTAATAGACCTTTGGCATAGTTATATTATATAAGAAAAAGGTATTTTTTGCTATTTTGTTTAACGATTATAGCGAACCGGATTGGTGGTAATGAGGTTAGTTTCTGTTTCAGAGGCGACAATTTGAACGTGGACGTGAGATTGGCCAGCGAAGAAGAGACCTTGCCCAACTGGGAGACTAGAGAGAAGTTGACGCTCGGCGTTGGTGAGTTTGAAAACATCAGATAGGACATCAACAGCGGCACTGGATTGTTTTAGAAGTAGCTGCATGGAAGAGTTCATGACGATAGCACGACCCATTTTATTACTCATGAAATCTTCAACGTCCTGAGTGATGGTGGTGAGACCAAGATAATATTTACGAGCGCGCTTAGCGAGGGAGAAGAGGAAGTTGGCGGAATCATCATATTTCATAAGCTGCCAAGCCTCATCAACGATGAGGATGCGGCGTTTTTGTTTGGCGCGAACAATATTCCAGATATGGTTCAGGACAATATACATTGCGACTGGGCGAAGTTCATCTTCGAGGTCGCGGATATTAAAGACAACCATTTGGTTATTAATATCGATATTGGATTGCTGAGAGAAAATACCTGCAAATGTACCAGTGGCATATTTACGAAGACGCTGGGCGAGTTGAGGACCGGAGCCACCCATGTGGGCGAGGGTGTCATAAAGATTAATAATGGTTGGTGGGGTGGATTGATGTGTGAGAGGGTCTGAAGTGATGCCGGCACGAGCGTAGGTGTCGATGAGAGCTTGGTCGAGATCAGCTTCTTCGTTAGGAGAAAGTGCGGCAACGGTTTGACCAACGGGACCTGATTGAGTACCACCGAGCATGAGGCGGAAAAGACCATGGAGGGTAACAAGATTAGCGCGGAGCGCATCAGAGGCATCCTCAGAATCAATCACTTTTGGTAGATCAAATGGATTAATGCGAACATCGGAGTTGAGGGAGAGTCGAACGTATGATCCACCAACTGCATCGCAGAGTTTTTGATACTCGTTTTCAGGGTCGATGATGATAATTTCACTCCCCATCATCATGGAGCGGACAGCTTCAAGCTTAACTGCGAAAGATTTACCAGCACCGGATTTAGCGAAGACGACGAGATTAGCATTTTCTAGAGTGAAACGATCGAAGATAACGAGACCATTATTATGAAGGTTGACACCATAAAGAATACCTTTTTCTTGGGTAAGATCAGCGGAAGTGAATGGGAAGGAAGTGGAAATGGCGCTAGTATTCATGTTGCGGCGAATCATTAACTGGTCAGTAGCCATTGGCATGGTAGAGTTCATTCCCTGTTCTTGCTGGGAAGTGGCGACTTTGGAGAAGATCATGGCAGAGCCAAAATAGTTTTCGATTTTGTGTTGTACGAAATTTAGTTCATCAAGTGAGTCGGCCCAAAGAGTGACATATAAACCAAAGCGGAAGAATTTTTCGCGGCCAAGCTGAAGGTCGTCACGGAGCTCCTCGGCATCCTGGATGGCGTGCTCGGTTTCAGGATTACGAATACGACCTTTTTCAGCATTTAGAGAAATATCAGCTTCAAGCTGGGTGACTTTACGACGAAGGTTTTTCATAATCACAGTAGTGTCGACCGGATAAATGTACATGGAAATATCAAGAACCTCGTCCATGTTGATGAGTGGACTAAGCCAACCAGTACTGATGGTGCGGGGATAACCGTAAATATAGAGCGTGCGGCCATATTTGGTGCCGAGACGAAAATGGTCGGATTGAATTTCAATTGAGGAAGGAGAAATAAGATCACGGAGAGTGGTGATACCCTGTTCAAATGCGCGCTGAATTTCGGCGTCTTCCATTGATTGTGCTTGAGCTGCAAGTTCGGCAGCGGTAAGTTTCTTTTTTGCCATATTTCTTCCTTAATTTAGTGGTTTTGTCTCTGGTTTTTCACCTTTTTTAGTATAAATAGTGCCCATTTTATTAAAATCAATAAACGGTTCCCTCACGGCGGTGTCTGGATTATTGAAATTATAGAAGAGCTCGGCGAGTTCTTTGGTATTGAGGCGGACGGAGTGGATGCCAATATTAAAGAGGCCACCAATGACGGCTTGAACGCGGTTATTGATTTCAGTAACTGCTTTGTCGTAGGTGTTGCGATCAATCCTAGTGATTTCAGAGGTTTTTGTGGCGAAGAGAAGATTGAAGATGTTTTGACTTTGCGTACTGGCTTTTTCGAGTTCTGGGGATGAATAATATGGAACGACAACGAAGAAGGATTTATCCATAATGTTTGCTTCTTGGGAAACTTGATCGATGAAGTTAATATAGTCGTCCATTAATACACCGAGGAGCATGTTGTCGTTATTACGACGAATATCAGCAAGACGTTCGAGGTATGGAGCGATGTCGATGCGCTGAGAACGGACAAGGATTTGGATTGGGAATTCGAGAGAGTTAAGGACGCCTTTATAACCATATTCGATACCGTCACGTTCAGGCTCGGACATCAGGTCGTAGTTGATAGATTTACAGGCGACGACGGCGCGGAAGGAGCCATCTTTCATGATAATTAAGCCATCGCGTAGTTCGGAGATGAGGAGGGTGGACTGGGTGGAAGAAGGGTTATCCTGAACCACGTTGGCGGTACTATCGGATTGTGGTGCGAGTGGAATATTATTGGCGGGATAGCCAGAAGCGGGGATGTTGGAATTCTGAGCTTGAGCCTGCGGCACTTGAGGTGCTGACTGAAAATTAGGCTGAGCTTGATTTTGGGGTTGTTGTGGATTCATATGCTTCCTTTTTAAAAATTATTATGAGGCTGGTGGGGTGAAAATGCCGGTAAAATTGTTTGAACTAGCTGGTGGAGTTGGTGGAGTTGGTGGAGTTGGTGGAGTAAATTGCGGGTGGTATGGTTGCTGGAATTGGTAAGGAGATGGCGGTTGCTGGAATTGGGACTGGAACTGTGGTTGAGGCTGGGTAAATTGAGATTGAGGCTGGGTAAATTGCGGTTGGTTTTGTGGTTGAGTAAAGGTCTGAGATTGTGGAGGTTGAGTAAAGGTCTGAGATTGTGGAGGTTGAGCTACCTGGGCGGATTGGGCTGTTTGGGCGGATTGGGTGAGACGATTAGCTTGCTTACTAATAGTGTCGATGGTGAAATCTTGATTATTGGCAAGATTTTGAAGTCCTTGATTAACTTGGGAGGCGGAAGTTTGGTTAATAAAACCATTAATATATTGTGGCTGAGTAGTAAATTGGGTTTGAGTATTGTTTTGTGTAAAAGTTGGCGGAAGATTTTGGTCGGCATTAGAGATAGCGGCCTTCATGTTCGAAATTAAGGCGGCATGGCGATTTTGTTGTTCTTTAGCGATCATTTGATTGATATTTTGATTACTGTCCTGATCTAAGATGTCAACGATGTTGTTGTTTTCTGCGATGAAATCTTCATTAAAATTACTATTGCCGCGAATTGCATAGCCCTCAGAGTCAACGAGATTGGAAAGAAATGAGAGGCGGGTGGAAGCTTCTTCCTCGGTAATGTTTCTGGCGCGAGGTTTTTCGACAATTTTAGGGGCGGTGATTTTGATAGTAGTTTCCTTTTGTCCGGGAGTCCAACGACGAGTGTTAGGCTTGAGATAGAAGCTGGCAATGGATGCTAGATAAACTTCCATTGGTTGATCTTTTTTTATAGGTAGAGCGAGAATTAAGAAAAAGAAGGTGAATGGGATCGGGATGATGGCGAGAAGTGGAAAAATTTGAAAAAGGCCAAAAATAATAGCAATACCTGCTGCAGAAATGAGAAGATAGATAAACTGTCGAAAGGTAAAAGGGCCAAGGAGTTTATCTTCCGCCTCAACGTCTTGAGGGACCTTGTATGTTGCCATATAGAATTATTTTACCATAAACGTGGTGGAAAATATAAAATACACCCACGGTGTGCGGATGTATTTTATAATCAGGTTTTGTTTTAAGATGCGGCCTTGCGGTCTTTTTCGTTCTCAATAATTTGACGTTTCTTGGATTCTTTAACGTCGTTTTCAAGAATTTTAGCAAGACCATTCTTCATGTTGTCGAAGAGGTTGGTGTTTGGACGACCAAGCTTATCAATAACACCGTTTTCTCTGAAGATCTTATTGATTTCTTTATGGGCCTTATTTACTGCTTCATCGTAGGCTTCTTTTTTCTTTTCAGCTTTAGCTTCATCGTCAAGACCAACTAGATCATCTGGGTTCAGTTCATAATTTTCGGCTACAAGACGGTTGAGAATACCATTTAGGACATCGGTCTTCATGGCAGCAGCATTACTGGCAGTAAGGCCTTTGAGGTAGCTTTTTATCTCGCGAGTAGCAGTAGTACTATTTTTATGATATGGACTATTTGTGTCTCGGATTTGGCTAGCAATTTCTTCAATGTTTTCCTGGTTTAATTCCCTCGTGACGTCTTTGCGGTTAAGACCAGTAAGGAAGCTTGTCATATTGACGATTTGTTCGCTACCAGATTGGAAATTTGGAAATGCGGAAATGAGGGCTGGACGGATTGCGTCAAAGATTTCTGCACTCTTGTGTGGATCAACATTACTATAGCTATCCATCATCATCATAAGAACATCGGTTGCAGTACGATCGATTTTATCAAAGCGGGTACCTTTAAGACCGGTGGCGATGTTGATTTTTGTTTCATAATCTGGGTCGCCGTCAACTTTACCAGTGAAGTATTGTTGCATGGTAACTTCTTGGGTTTGACGTTTACCGTTAGTGTAAGCCCAAGTTTCCATATTAATAAATTTACCAAGACGACCAAGAGTAGGGTCGGCGTCTTTCATTTGCATAAGGTTGAGAGCTAAGACGTTAGCAGCGTCGGTACCTAATTTAAGATTACCGGCGTCCATATAGGTTTTAAGTTCGGAGGCAATTTTATCATAGTCACCACGACGTGAAAGGACGTTATTGCCGGCGATAATACCATCGATATTATCGTGTTTGATCATTTGTTTATAGACATTGAAGGCGGCAAGGGTGACCATTTTGTCCATGTAGGTAGTAAGTTTACCAACATTTGCGCGACGCTCGGATTCGTAGGCGTCAACAGCATCGGCGGCAACCATCTGGAGAGCGTTGAAGCGATCGGACTCTTGTTCTTTGGAAAGTGTGCCGTCGTTGACTTTCCATGCATCGGTACCGGCACCGGCGACCACGTATTTTTCGTAATCTTCTTTATTAATAATATTGCCGTTTTTGTCGATCTCGGCGGCCTTGCGAACAACCTCAGAATAGTAGCGATTGGCGTTGTGATCGTTGCGATGCTTGGAGGATTCGGCGGTTTTTAATTCAAGGAAGTTTTCGGTCTGATTGTTGGCAAGGGTCTCGAGGTCTTTATTTTTAACCTTATTGTCAGTGATGTAATCTCCCATGTTACTAAGAGCATCTTCGGTTTTGGTTTTTTGGGCAGAGGCGGCAAGTTTTGCTACACGATTTTGGTATGTATAGCGCATTACTTTGTTGTCTGGGTCTACGAGTTGGGTCTTCTTTTCAATACCATCTCTATCTACACCAAGTGAACGCTCGGCGTAAATGGCTTTGCCATATTTATCACGGTAAAGAATGCGGGCGCCACGACGTTTTGCGTCAAGCTCTTCTTGACGATATTGGTTCAGTGTGTCTTCACGAGTCTTATTTTCGTCATCTCTGCGATACTTACGAGTTGCAGCGCCAGCGGCAAGAGCACCACCCCAGTACCATGGGAGAAGATTAAGAGCACGCTGACGTTTCATGGCGTTCTCGATAGCTTTTTGACGGTTAGCTTCCTGGATTGGAGAAAGAGCCTTAGTGGCACGGCCAGAGAGATTGTTGCCGAGAGAATTGAGTACGTTAGAAATACCACCGAGAGCGGAACCTGAAAGCTTCATTAAGCCGGCGGCGAGTAGAAGTGGAAGAACCTGGACGGCGGCACCGATCAGTAGTCCAAATGGAGTGGGGGCGGAAGTGATAAGAACCATACTAGCGAGTTTGGAAACACCGAAGAGCATACTAAACATTGGATAGAAGAAAAGCATCTGACTAAAAACGTTTTTCCATTTTTGGAAGTGTTTTTCAGTGTTTGGAAGGATGTATAAAACAAAGGCGATAGGTGAGATGGAGACAAGAAAGATAACAAGAGCCTGACGTAAGCCAAGAACGAGGAGACCAACAATAACAGAAATAATACCACCAATAATGAGTGGGATGAAGGCGAGAAGAAGACCGAGTGGACCACCTGGAAAGGCAAAAGTAAGTGCGAGACCAGTACCACCAGCGGCAACAGTGGAGAATAGTGAATAAAAACCAGTGGCGGTTTTGGAACCGTCGACTGCGCCGGAACTGATGGCGGATTCGGCGATGCCGGCGAGAAGATCTTTAAGACCATTGCCTAGGATATTACTAATGTCGACTGCGATGGCGCAAAATAGAAAACTGAAATTGACAACCATGGCGGTAACGATGAGACGTGGGAGGGATTTTTTGACACCGTAATTATTAATGCCATAGCCGGTGATTTGGGAATAGATAATGACGAGAAGGAAGATGATGAAACAAATATTGGCGATATTGCGCATATAGGACCAGACTTGGTAGATTGGAGAATCGCCTTTCATCTCTAGCGGTTTAACGTCAAGAAGACCTTGGATAAGGCCATAGAGAGCATCGATGCCCTTAGCGAGCAGACCGGTGGTCGGACAAATTAACCAACCAATGGCGCCGATTTGAGAAGTACAGGTGGCTGGTTCATGATTTTCAGAGTTGTTTCCCTCGGTGGAATTTTCAGTATTTCCATTTTGGTTGGCTGGAGGAGTTTGAGAATTGGTGTTCTCGTTTCCTTGGTTTCCAGTTCCCTGATTTTCAGTGGTTTCAGCTCCAGTATTTTGAGTATTGTTTTCAGTATTATTATTTTCGGTGGTTGGATTTTCAGTTGTCTGATTATTTTCAGTAGATTCAGAAGTTGCTGGAGTAGGGTCAGCAAAAACAGAAGTGGTATTTAGAAAAATTTGCGCAAATAAAAAGGCGCTGGAAAAAATCAACCCAGCGAGCATAGTGAAACTTTTAAATCTTGTGTTGACCTTCTTCATACAGATATAAAGCTTTAATTACTTGCATATTATACCACACATAAGCGCTATAGTCAATAGCGTAATAAGGGATGAGTGTGAAACAATATCCACTATTATTATATACAGTTTTAAGTTAATAATGCTATAATCAAAATATGAAAAGGCATATCCAAGGTTTATTGATGCTAGGTTTAGCATTTTTTTCAAGTTTTAGTTTAGTGTATTTATGGTCAGAGGTGGCGAGTGAGCCAGTCTCGGCGGCAGTGATTGAGGAAGAACCGGATGATTCATGTGCGAACTCAATGCTAGGACTTCGTCCTTGGTATAAGGGTTTGGCAACTAGAGAGGGTGGTGATTGTAGGATTGGGACGATCGGTACGGTGAATGGGGATACAAATATTGCCGGATTTGTTTGGGTGATTGTGTTGAACTTAGTGTTTGATGCAGCGCTCATGTCAAGTATGGTAGCGACTGGATTTATTATTTGGGGTGGATATAAATATATTATGTCGGAAGGTGAACCTGGAAAAGTGATGGAGGGTAAAAGAATTATCACTGGCGCGGTGATTGGTTTGATTTTAACGATTTCGGCTTCAGTAATTTCGGATACGTTGGTGAAAGTAATTGGAGGCGTAGCAAAATAATGAACGTTCTTGAATTTGTAAAAAACTCAGGTGGAAGAATTTTTGGTGACGATTTTGATATTACAAAGGTCAATACCTTAAATAATGCTTTAAACAATATCCCGAATAAGGATAATGCCAATAACTATGATTTGATGGTGCTATTTAACTGGGTTTACTCTATGGCGGCACTAATTGCGGTTGGATTTATTGTTTATGGCGCGATTTTTTATGCGATTTCGGAAGGCGACCCTGCTAGAGTTAATAAGGCAATCAAGACGATCACTTATGCCGTGATTGGATTAGTGGTGGTAGGATTAGCGTGGGCATTAACGACGTTTGTGGTGAATTCGATATCTTAAAGAGGAGAAATAATGAAGAGAATTTTGTTAATATTAGCTGGAGTGTTGATGGCGGGGACGCTCGGTATGGTGGCTATCCTACAGGCTACTTATGCTGAGAGTGATACCTGTGCAAAGCTGCGCGAGATGACTAATGCGGACGAAGAAACTTTGCAGGCTGCTGGTTGTGTTGATGTCGGGAATAAAAGTATTGCGAGTCTGATCACGACAATTATTAATATTGGGATTTCTGTGGTGGGAATTATCAGTGTGGGGGCGATTGTGATTGCTGGTCAAAGGTTGGTGGTATCTTCTGGTGATTCGGCAAAGATTGTGAATGCAAAAAGAATGATTATGACGGCGGTGATTGCGCTGGTGATTGCGGGGCTGGCGTATGCAATCGTGCAGTTCGTGATTGCTTCGGTTGGTATCTAGGATCCTAAGGGGTGACCCTTGATTTAACAGATGCTTATGATATAATGAGGAAAATAATATTAAAGGAAAAAATATGAAGATTTCTAACAAAATCAAAACATTAGCCGCTGGTGGTCTTGGTATAGTTGCTATGGGGCTCCAGGCTTTACCTGTTGCTGCTACCGGCCAAAAAGTTCGCTGCCCAGATGGAAAGTCAGTAGATGATTTAACTAGTTGTAATAATATTGGTAGTAGTAATAATAATCTTAATAGTAATAATCTGATGACTACTCTTAACCAGATCATCAACGTGATTATTGGTATAATTGGTTTTATTGCCGTTATCGTAATCATCCTTGGTGGTGTACAATATACCACTTCAGCTGGTGATTCTGGTAAGGTTAAGAAGGCTAAAGACACTATTATGTATGGT